>CALRGS010000014.1 GCA_943357975.1 Candidatus Nomurabacteria bacterium
ATTGAATTTTTTAATCTTTAATTTTTTTAATATGGAAAATCCTACCGTAAGCCTTATCATGTATGCGTTTGGAATTATAGAACTATTTATTCTTTATCGCTTCATTAGGTTTTTTACCAGGACTCTAGGCTGAGTATTCCTAGGGAACCAATTCATTTTTTACGAAATGAATGGGTTTTTTTATTTGTAAAAATAAGGGGATTTGGCGAGACTTGACAAAGAGCTACTAACATGCTAATATCATAGTTAGAATCATCAAAAATTAAATCATTAAACCCCCCCAGCTATGAATAAGTTAACGGTATCAGTATTAGGAGTTATTTTTTTTCTTACCTCTTGCAACGAAAAGCCTACACCAACAGCCTACGCCCCAGCTGTAACCACAGAAGAACGAGGTGGTTGCGAGAATCTTTCAATTATTGTTGAACCTACTGAAGTGCAAACCCCAGAACAGGTAATCCTTGCAAGTGAGCTTAATTTCGATGAAATGCTTGGACATTACAAACATACAATATCTGAAGGAGATGCAAAGAGTTTGGGAATAAGCGAAGGCGATGCTTGTATGATACGGATTTGTAAAAATGACACCGGGTCAATAGTAAGAATTATGAAAACAAAGATTCCTGTTACCGACCTGGAGGCGTCTTACAAAATGCGGCTGGATTTCAAAGCTACTGCATTCTGCTACACTCACTATCTCTAAAATTTTTTTACAAGGAACCTCTCGCTGTTGGGAGGTTTTTTTATTTGTAAAAAATTAAGTGATAAAGCTTGACGGAGCTAATAATCGTGATACTATCTTAATAAACTAAAAACAAATTTATGCTCAACGATTCAGTAGAAGTTACAGGAAATAAATTCCTTGCCCCGTTTAGAGAATTTTGGTACTTGATTTTCATTCTTACAATAATTGTTTGCATTGCGATGTTGTTCTCCTCTCGTGATATCGCAGATACTCTTGAGCACAGTGTACGCATAGTTTTTGTAGTAGGCTGCCTCATAAGTGGGGTTTGTGCTTGGAGTAAGGGTAATCATATCCGATACTATGGAGGTATGCCAACCAATATTGGGCGTGATGCGCGTGGGATTGCTCAAGAGTCAGGCGCGGTGCTTATTATGTTAGGTTTTTTTATTTTAATACTTCCGTATTTAGTCAAATTATGTAGTTAATAGTATTGAAAATTGAGTAAAAAGTGATCTTTGTTATAGGGTCACTTTTTCATTTGTAAAAAACTCAATTCTACGGTAAGATGCACTTATCTATGACTGATCAAAAAGGATTTGAAAACAAGATTACTCCTCGCAGTGAAGATTATTCACAATGGTATCTAGACATCATCAAGGCTGCTGATTTGGCAGACTATTCTCCAGTAAAAGGGTGTATGATCATTAAACCCAATGGATATTCACTATGGGAACGAGTTCAAGAGGTATTGAATAAAGAATTCAAAAAACATCAAGTTCAGAATGCTTATTTTCCGATGCTTATTCCGGAAAAACTTTTGAAACGAGAGGAGGCTCACGTAGAAGGATTTGCTCCAGAAGTTGCTGTAGTAACTCATGCAGGAGGTGCAAAATTAGATGAACCATTGATTCTTCGTCCTACGTCAGAAACTATTATGTATGAAGTATTCAAGGATTGGATTCATTCATACAGAGACTTGCCATTGAAAATTAATCAGTGGGCAAATGTTATTCGTTGGGAAATGCGGACCAAGCCGTTTTTACGTACGACAGAATTCCTTTGGCAAGAAGGGCATACTGTTCATAAGGATGAAGCGGAGGCTGATGCCTGCGCACGTGAGATGTTAGCGGTGTATGAAAAATTCTTTGCTGATTACATGGCCATCCCTATTCTCGTAGGAGTAAAGAGTGAAAGTGAAAAGTTTGCTGGAGCGTTGAGAACCTATAGTTGTGAAGCAATGATGCAAGATGGTAAGGCGTTGCAGATTGCGACCTCGCATAACCTTGGAGATAATTTTGCTAAGGCTTTTGATATCAAATTCTTGAATGAGCAAAATGAAATGGTTTACGGATGGCAGACAAGTTGGGGGCTTTCGACGCGTTCAATTGGGGGACTTATCATGACCCATAGTGATGATAAAGGATTTGTGATTCCTCCTATGATGGCTAGTACCCATGTAGTGATCGTTCCTATTATTCCAAAGCCAGAACAAAAAGAATCTATTGAAGAAAAAGCGCAGTCAGTTGCAGAATTGATCCGCGTAAAAGGGTATAATGTCCATGTGGATACTCGAGACATGCGACATGGTGAGAAATATTTTGAATGGGAGAAAAAAGGAGTACCCATTCGTATTGAAATTGGTCCAAAGGATATTGAAAATAACTCTGTAGTTGCTGTTCGTCGCGATACAGGAGAAAAAGAACCTGTGGCAATTGAGCAGTTAGTTGATAAGGTAACAGTTCTCTTGAATGCTATTCAGGTTAACTTACTTGAGCGAGCGAAGTCTATGCGAACTGAAAATACTGTGAGCGTAGACACTTGGGATGAATTTAAACAAGCACTTGAGGACAAGAAATTTATTCTTGCGCATTGGGACGGAACAAGTGAGACTGAAAAGATTATCAAGGACGAAACAGCTGCAACCGTGCGATGTATTCCACTTGATAGTGTAGATGAGGAGGGGGTTTGTATTAAAACAGGGAAGCCTTCACAGCGACGAGTGATATTTGCAAAGTCTCACTAATTATTTAAGCAAAAATAAAAAAAGCGTTCCGAACTGAGGAACGCTTTTTTGTTGCTTGCCGTGCACTTAGTTTGATGGGGCCGGGCTCAGTGTGGCTACTAGTTTAGAAATAAATACCATTACAGCAATCGAACCAATACCAACCAATGTAACAAATAATGGGTTGTCAGGGGAAAGGTTTGCTACCTTAAACCCTAAGTACCCTATACTTGCTATGGCAACCATGTGCACACTTATAATATCTTTTTTTGTTGTTTCCATAACTGAACTGTTTTATGTTCTAAAGTATTATAGCACGTAGTATTATTCCTTGTCAAGAGCTTTCAAACCAAGCCTTAAAATGCTAAACTCGTGGCACTTATGTTCGAGAGTCTCTATAATAAGTTTTCTAATGACATTGGAATTGACCTAGGAACTGCCAACACCTTGGTGTATTTGCATGGCCATGGGATTGTCATCAACGAACCCTCTATTGTGGCACTCAACACCAAAACGGGTCGTATTGTGGCAGTAGGTGTTGCAGCTAAGGAAATGCTTGGGCGAACTCCTGCGCACATCAAAGCTATTCATCCAGTGGTAGATGGAGTTATTTCAGACTTCGAAGTGACCGAGGAGATGTTGTCCTACTTGATTACCAAAGCCGAAAAAATTGCTCCGCAATTTTTTCGGCCCCGTGTCGTGGTAGGTGTGCCTTCTGGAATCACCAACGTAGAACATCGCGCCGTATACGATGCCGCAAAATCTGCCGGTGCTCGTGAGGTGTATATTATCGAGGAACCTATGGCGGCAGCTATCGGAATTCGTTTACCCATCAAGGAGCCAGTAGGTTCAATGATTATTGATATTGGAGGAGGAACAACAGACGTGGTAGTGATTTCACTTTCTGGGGTTGTTCAAGCCAAGAGCTTGAAGCTTGCTGGTGATACGATGAACCAGGATATTATTACGTATTTGAAAAACGAGTTTAAATTGTTAGTAGGAGAAAAAACCGCAGAAGAAATTAAAATAGTTTTGGGCTCTGCGATTATTGGTGAAAAACTAGAGAGTAAGGTAAAAGGCCGTGACTTGATTACAGGCCTTCCACGTGAAATCATGATTACTGATACAGATATTCGTCATGCACTTGCAGATTCAATCACCGCAATTGTTGACGCTGTTCGAGAGGTTTTGGAAACAACCCCTCCAGAAATTATGTCAGATGTCATGAATCGAGGAATGTATATTGCCGGAGGAGGAGCATTGATTCGAGGAATTGATAAAGTACTATTCGAGCAATTTAAAATTCCTGTGTATATTGCTGATGATCCATTGTCAGCAGTCGCACGTGGATGTGGTATTGTTCTCGAAGATCTTGTAAAATATCGAGACGTACTCATTGGCGATCATGACACACTACCACTTCGATAATCAGATACAGAAAAAAACACACTCACGCAAGAAAGTTTTAGGCGTGAGTTTTGGCGTGATCGTAACGATAGGGGTTGTTATTTTTGGCATTGCTCCAGTAGTGAGAAATTTTGCACGTGGTCCAGAGTGGTTACAGGTACAAGTTATAGAAACAGAAAGGGCGATAATAACCCGATTGACCCCCAAGGCTGATATTATTGCGCAAAATACTGATTTAAAAAACCAGATTGAATCTTACAAAGCAGGGCTTTTGGAATTACAAATAGTGCGTGATGAAAATACAAAATTACGTACAGAACTTTCCTATATTAAAAATCCAAGCGATGTGGTTGTTGCGAGAATTTTGGCAAAACCTTCGCAGTCGCTATACAATAGTTTGGTTATTGACCAAGGAAGCAAGGACGGAGTAGTTTTGGGGCAATTAGTAGTTACCCAGGGCACTATTGGACTTGGAAAAATTTCAAGCGTTTCTGCGAACACTGCGACCGTAGAATTATTCTCTGGACCACAGTTTGATAGTAACCTGGTTATGAATAATCAGAATATTACAGTACCAGCAAAAGGCAAAGGGGGTGGAAATTTTGAGATTCACATCCCTCGAGAGATTGTGGTAACGGATGGTGACATTCTCGGCCTCCCTGAACATCCAAGTGTTGCAGTGGGTGTTGTAAAATCTATTATCTTTGATCCGCGTGATCCATTTCAGACGGTGCTTGCCCGTACGCCGCTTAATTTGCAGGAGCTTAATTTTGTGGAAGTGGTAAAATAAACTATATGAAACAAATAATTTTAATTCACGGCTCACCGGAACCCGATGAAATAATAACTACACAAGAAGGTGTGACCCCAGGCTGGTTTTACTGGGTACAAGAAAATATATCTAATGTTATTATTCCGCCGATGCCACTAGAGGCTGAGGTTGTTTATGAGGATTGGTTAAAAGTTTTTGAAGAGATTAATATATCAGATGAGTCTATTTTAGTTGGGCATAGTTGCGGAGGAGGATTTGTTTTACGTTACTTATCTGAACATCCTGAAAGACTTTTTAAGAAGGCTATATTGGTTGCACCCTGGCTTGATGTTCATCATGAGCTCAGTACTGATTTCATGAAATTTGAAATAGATGAAGGTATTTCTAAAAGGCTTGAAACTCATGTTTTTATTTCATCAGACGATTCAAGCGGGATCCTTGATTCGGTTAAATTTATAAAAGAAAAACTTGTTGGTGCTAACTATTATGAATTTAGTAATAGGGAACATTTTTGTGGTAAGAGAGAATTCCCAGAACTCCTGGAGTTATTGAAATAAAAAACTTCCAGCTATCTGGAAGTTTTTTATCGTGTTTTTGTAATGTCTTTAGCTACCAGAATTCCCATAAAGCAGATAACCCCAAGTACTATGTAGAGCGTCCACAGGGGGGCAAATTTGAGGATTACAGAGGCGAGGAGCGGGGCAATGATATAGGCAAATGGGTAGGTATTTCTAAAGAATCCAATAGACCCAGTATCCTCATGATTTACTCTTCGGAAAAAATAAGACTCAGTAGAAACTTCGATAATACTTGCGCCAATACGTGTTAGGAATAATGTTGCGGCAAGTGCCCAGAAGGTCATAACTGGCGCCTTGGCTACAAAGAGTGTTGCCGTTCCAATAATAACAAGCCCAGTAATCATAAGGCCTCGTTCAATACGAAATCTATCGGCAATCTTTCCTATAAGGTATTCCGAAAGTACGAAGGCTGAAAGCATGATGGTAAACAATCGTCCGATAACATCCCAATGAATACCGAGGTGCTCATGAAGGTAAATAGGTGTGTAGATAACCATCCAGCAATAGAAGAATTGGAGGATGAAGTTAATACAAAATACCGCACTAAAGTCTGGATGACGGAGGAATTTTTTAGCAAGGCCGAGGATATTTGCTTTGGATGCATGAGTGTGAGTAATACTTGGTAATACGAATGCAATGATAATAAACACAGGAACCAGTATCATTGCTGAAAGTGAATAGAGTGCCGTGAAGCCGAGTCGATCCATGAGGAATCCACCAATAATCGGTGCGCACATAAACGCCATACTCAACACCGTGAGGTATACACCACGAACAACACCCTGGTTACTGTTTTCAGACCAGTGTTCGATAATGATATCAAGCCCTAAGTAAATACAGGTGTTGAATGCAAAATAAATAACGAATGATATGGCAATGAGTAGAATATTATTTGATAAAATAAACCCCAGAATACTTCCAATGCTTACAAAGATCATAAACCCAAGGATCCTGCTGGTACCGTAGCGATTGATTAATTTGGGGACCGTGTACAATCCTAAGACAGCAATGATTGCTGATGCTGCGTACAAGAGTCCAATGAATGATTCTGGTACTTTGCTCGCAAGGAATGAAGAGTTTATATACGAAACAAGAGCGATATGAAACGTTAACAAAAATCCAGCCAAGTAAGTTGTTCTCAAAATAGAGCGATGCATGGTGAAATTATAACATAAAAATATTTTTTCATGGTTCGGAAAGCCCCCTCTTTTTAAGAGGGGGCAAGGGGACACTTGTGCAAAGCCTGACACGCGAAGCGTGACTGGGGGAGTTATAATGAAACAATGGCTACCATGACAATCGGCTTCTTACCAATTTTCTGTAATAGGAATCGTTCAATTTTCTCGACAAGTTCTTCCTTCAGTTCATCAAGTGAATAACCGGGATCAATCGTTCGTTCCTCGATAACTTTCTTTACCAAGCCGCGAACCTTGTGGAATAATTCCTGATTCTCACGAATATAGACGAATCCTCGAGAGAAAATATCAGGAGATTTTTTCAACTGACCTGTCTTTTCATCAATAACTGCGAATACGTTGAATACTCCAGATTCAAGGAGGAGTTTGCGATCACGTAGTACCACTTCCTGAAGTACTCCAACTTGGCCACCTTCCACCGTAATAGTCTCATGAGGGGCTCGTACCGGGAGGAGTACCATTTCAGTCGCCTTGTTTCTGAATTCAATGATAGTCCCGTTTCCTTGTGGGATAATCACCCGATCACGAGAAACTCCTAGATTTTCAACAAGGTCTCGGTGCATCATGAGTCGTGCATAGTTTCCGTGTACCGGCATGAAGTATTTATACTTGAGTTGCTTATGTACCCATTCAAGCTCTCCTCGTTTACCGTGTCCTGATGCGTGTACATCTGAATCGTAGTACGTAATAATCTTTGGATCCTTGCGATACAGGGCGTCTTTTAATGAATCAACCGTCGATTCATTTCCTGGAATAACTGATGAGGAGAAGATGATGGTGTCAGTCTTCTCGAGTTTCAAGAACTTATGAGTTCCTTTTGAAACACGGTCAAGGATTGAATATTGCTCACCTTGTCCTCCAGTTACCAACATCATGATTTTATTTGCTGGATACTTGTGCATATCTTCAACACCAACAATGTGATCAAAATTGGTAAGGTTCAAGTGTTTTACAATAGCCATGTTTGTTTTCATTGAGCGTCCTTCGATAACCACCACACGTCCATATCGTTTCGCACTATTCAAGAATTCGATAATACGTTCTACTTGTGATGCAAATGTCGCAATAAGGAGTCGTCCTTTAGTGTCGCGAATAAGCTTGTCTACCGTATCAGCTACAATTCGTTCAGAAATAGTCCAACCCGGCTTATCAATACCTGTCGAATCGAGGGTCATTAACAGAAGTTCTCGATTTTTGAACATCTCATACTTGGCATATTCTTCATCGGTTGCAACGCCCTCATTATTTTCTACACGAATATCTCCAGTAGACACAATGTCTCCATAAGGTGTTTCAATCATAACTCCTGCAGAGTCTGGAATGGCGTGAGTCACATCGAAGAATCGTATCTTAAGGTCTTCAGATACTGGGATTGCTCCATCTCCTCGTTCAACAATTTTAATATTGAGTTCAGGGAGGTGAGGATATTCTTCGTGACGCTTTTTAATCAAGAGGGCTCCGAATTCCATGGTATAGATCGGCGGATTTCCAAGAGATTCCATTACGAATGATAAGGCTCCGATATGGTCCAAGTGTCCGTGCGTAATAGCAAGTCCCTTGATCATATGTTTTCGTTCTTCGAGATATTTCGTATTAGGAATCATGAAGTCAATACCCGGGGTGTTTTCGTCGGTGAATTCAAATCCGGCATCAATTACCATAATCTGATCCTTGTATTCGACAGCCATCATGTTAATTCCTCCAATTTTTTCTACTCCTCCGATAACAATTACGCGAATATCGCCCGAAACGAGTGGTGGAAGTACATCGTCATGTTTTTGGCGCTGTGGGCGGTCTCCATCGTTGAATCGAGGTCGATGAGCGTTTCCTTGGGGGCGTCGATTATTTCCACGATCAAATCGCTTGGCATGGAAACCATCTCGCGATCGTGCGGGTGGTGTAGATGGGGTTTGTCCTACGATGCTGTGAGGCGAAGCAGGTTGGGGCATTGCAATACGATCGAGTGCTTGCTCAATAGAATGTAATGACGTGTCCTTACGGTACACATAGGTTCGCTGGCTGTTTTTCTTTTGAAATTCACCATGATGACCTCCGCTCGAGTTATTTGGGTCTGTGTTCATATAGTTATAATTAATAGTTTGTAATAAAATCCGTTTCTCTCCGGAATAGATACTCCAACACTTTTAATAATTGGAGTATCTATCTAAAGACAAGTGTCCTGAGAGGTTATTGTACTAGTCCGCTCCATACTCGATCAGTAAGCACATACCATCTATATACTAATGCAAATCGATCATCTGTATCAGTAATAGGGGGCACGACAACATGATGAATTCGATTATTTACTAAGTAAATAAAATCTGGGGCATAGAGGAATGCAACAGGTGCATCCTTGGCAAGTTCCTGAGTAATACTGGTATAAAGTCCAGCACGCTTTTCAAGGTTGGTCTCTTTGATCGCTTGTTCAAGGAGACTGTCAACATGCTTGTTGGTATAGCCAGTAATATTCAATCCAGGATCAGTTTTCTGTGATGAGTGCCAGAATGCATAGATATCAGTGTCATGACGGATGATTTGTCCAAACAAGAGGGCTTGGAAGTCTCGTCCACGGATAACATGTTCGTTTAATGTTCCGATTTCAAACACCTTGATATCAACATGCACGCCAATAGTTGCATACATATCAGCAATGAGGCGAGCCGATGATTCAAGTTCAGGAGTATTGGCTGTGGACAATGAAAATGTAAGAACCAGCTTTTCCTTACCAATGGTTTTTTCGCGAAGCCCTGTTGCAGAGTTTAATTTCCATCCCGCAGCATCAAGTGTTTTTATCGCAAGAGTTTTCTGTGTTTCATAATCAGCAGGCGAAGTATCAATTGATTGTGGCAAGGGGCCATGGAGAGGGTTTGCGTAATCATTAAATACTGCATGGGTGATCGCAGTTTTATCAACCGCAAGGTTGAGTGCGCGAATTACAGCGGGGTCACTGAATGCCTTGTTCTTGTTTTGATTGAAGAATATTCCGAATACTCGAGGGAGGGGGTTGGTGATAGCTGTAGTGGATCCGTTTACTAGTGTCGCAGTATCTTTGGCATCAACTCCGGAAATTCCATCAATCTGATCTCGACGGTAGGCATCATATCCATCAGTTTTATTGAGAAGACATAGGATGATAAGATTCTCTATAAATGGTTTGCCGAGAACAAATCTTTTGAATGAGGTAAGGTTATAAGTTTCAGGAATGCCAATCTTGTTTCGAGTCAAGATATCCATTTTGTAGGGACCTGATCCAATAGGTTCTGTATTGTACTTGCTCATTTGCCACGATTCGATGGGAATATTTTTCCAAATATGCTCAGGAAGAATTCCTAGAGTTAATTGTGATAAAAATCCAGCGTATGGTTTTTGAAGGGTGAAGAGTACGGTAGTATCATCAATCGCTGTTGCAGAAACTCCATCCCAAGCAACTCGCAGAGGACTCTTGAGGGTTGGATCGCCAATCTTCTCAACAGTGAATGCTACATCGCTCGCAGTGAGCTTCTCCCCATCATGGAAGAAGATTTTTGGTTTGAGGTGAACCGTATAAGTTTTCCCGTCTGCTGAGATATCCCAAGATTCTGCAAGATCAGGAATGATGGTCCCATTTTCTCCGAGACGTACCAACCCACTATAGATAAGTGTAGATAAGTCATGATCGGCATCAGAATTTGCAAGGATGGGATTGATAAACCGAGGACTTCCCACAATGCTTTCCGTATAGGTCCCACCAAAACGGGGAACAATGGTAGTAAAATGATTTGAAAGAGTTACGAGTCCGCTAAAAATTCCAATAATAAAAACAACCAACGAAAGTATAAAAACAGTGCGCTCCTTCATCGAGAAATGTGCAATGATTCGTATCATAATTTTTTGATTAAAGAGAATAAGATCTTAGCGAAGTACCAATGGAAGGATTGCAGAAACTGTAAAAAGAACCGAGATAACAATGGTTGCAGTAAAGAGGAATTTTTCAGCTCCGCGTCGCGCGAAGTAGGTCATATTGCTTGCACTCCCACCCAAAGCACCCTCGATTCCGTCAGCACTTCGCTGTAAGAGGACGAGTCCAATGAGTAGTATTGAAAGCACTAGCTGTATCCATGGCA
>CALRGS010000015.1 GCA_943357975.1 Candidatus Nomurabacteria bacterium
TCTCCAGCCTGTAATGCATCAATCATCTTATCAATATTTCCGTTCATAAATCCTGGAATGTTAGACCAAGACTGTTTAATACGGTGATCAGTAATACGGTCTTGAGGATAGTTATAGGTTCGAATCTTTTCAGATCGATCACCTGAACCAATTTGGTTTTTACGAGTATCGGCGTGTTTTTTTGCCTCCTCCTCATCATGTATTTGCTGCAATTTAGACTTCAATAATGCCATAACACGTTCTCGGTTTGCTAACTGGGATCGTTCTACGGTTGATCGGAATGAAATATTGGTTGGTTTGTGAATAACACGCACCGCGGTTTCTACTTTGTTTACGTTTTGTCCTCCAGCTCCACCTGCTCGTGAGGTTTCAAATTCAAGGTCTGCGGGATTGATTTCTACGGTAAATTTCTGACGCACAGGCATTACAGCAACGGTTGCCGTCGAGGTGTGAATACGCCCCTGTTTTTCAGTTGCAGGAATACGTTGTACGCGATGTACTCCGGTTTCCCATTGCAATAACTTGAAACAGTCCTTCCCTTTGATTTCTAGCGTAAGGTCATCAATCTTCTTACAAGACCAAGTTTTTTTAGTAGCAAAACGCTCGTACATTTCTGTGAGGTTTTCTGCAAAGAGTCCCCCTTCTTCACCCCCTGCTCCGGCTCGCATTTCAATAACGACTTCGTTAGGAAATTCTTCCTCCTCTTTTTCTTTATCCAGAACCTCCTGAATCTGTACAGTTAAATTTTTAATTTGTTCAGCAATACTTTTCAAGTCGTCCGCTGCCATATCGGCCATGTCTGGATCTGTAGCAAGCGCCTTGGTTTCAGCTTCTTGGGCATACAAACGCTCCAGCTCGAGGGCTAGATAGTGGGTTCGTGGATTCTTTTTGAGTTCATCGATGTTCATAAAATAAGTTTACCATAAAAAAATCGCCAACTTTAAAAGGAGGGCGATTTTTCGTAGCTATTTCTTCGCAGCGGTCTTCTTTGCAACACGAGCCTTGAATTTTTCTGCTCGTCCAGCAACGTCCAATTGCTTGTCCTGTCCTGTGTAGAATGGGTGGCAATTACTGCAGATTTCTACGTTGAATGATTCTACATTTGATCCAACTTCAAACTTGGCACCGCATGCGCAGGTAACCTTGGTATCGTTGAAATAGGTTGGGTGAATATCGGTTTTCATAGTGTTGTTATAGTAGCATAAATTAAAAATCTTCGCAAGAAGTGTCGTGGGTCTGTTTACAGGGGTCATTATTTAAGGTATATTCGTTAAAAAGCACATGAAAACAACAAAAATTCAATACCCTCGCCACCCTTTAAGCCAAGAAGGTGTTACCTACTTTATAGACCATCTTTTATTACTTACACTACTTTCCCAAGAAGAACCACCTTTATATCCAGATATAAAAGATTGGCTACGTAGAAAAGCCGGAGAATATCAAGCAACAAAAGAAGAAACAATTCGCGCGTTCAAGATATTAAAAGGAAGCAGTTCATTTGATTTACAGGTTCATTGGGAGGTGATTAAGTCACTCCGCGTTCCTTATAATTTACATCAACGGGAAATGTGGGTTGATTTTGTTAATAAAAACAGGATTAATGCATTGGCTATACGCAGAGATTTTGATCACCGAGCAACAAGACCTGTTCTGTATCATCACCCCTATTCGACCCTAAAAGATAAAAAGGATGAATCTCTCTAATACGCGGATAATATTTCTAAAAAAGACGAACCAGTCAAGGTTCGTCTTTTTAATTCGCGGATTCGATAATATCGATATCCTTCTGGATAGCAAGTTTAATGTTCATCACGGAGTTTCCATAAAAGGCGTTTTGGACTCCAGGAACATTACATCCTCGCCCTGAATAGTACTTACAAGCCGCGTCTCGCTGTGCTGATTTAGTTTGAGCGCCGAGATCCTTCATGTAAATCGCTGTAGCCATAATAGCGTGTTCTGGGTTCCAGGGGTTTGCATGAGGAACCTTGAGTGCTGTTTCGATACGGGTCTTTACCCCAAGCCATGTCGAAGGAATAAACTGTGATGGTCCAAGAGCTCCCCCATAATCAGAATATTTCCCGTTCACCTTCCTTGCAGTAATAGGGCAAGAGAATTGTTGGATGCGATAATCAAATCCAAGGTCGGCTACAATTTGTAAGAATGGCTGGAGGTCTCGAGTAGGCTTCATAACACTCGGAATGATTTCCCCATTAGAAACACGCTTCCCCGTTCCTTCTTTATCAATCAATACACATCCTCCATCATATTTCCCAAAGTTTGATTCTTGCTTCAAAATAGCAAGGATAAATGAAGTCTCTACCCCGGTTGCTTTGCTTGCTTCCTGGGCATAACGATACGCATCCCCGAATGGAATACCTTGTCCTCCACGGAATTTGAAGAGTGCTGCAGAAATTTTTGCAGCCTGAGCCTTCTTCTGTGCAAGGAGGTCGGCATATGATTTTTCCTCTGCTTTACTGTTAGCCAAAAGCACATTCTTATCCGCTTTTTGTGATTCAGTTTTCTTCTTATCAGCCTCGATCTGATTTTTAAGATTAGCTTGTTCAAGTTTCCTTTGTTCTAGGGCAGCCTTTTCCTCGGTCGTGGTAGTACGAACGCCGGTAATAATGTTTACTGAGTTCTGGATGGCCTTATTAATTGTTTGAAAGTTATCAACATCAATAAAAAATTCAGAGATGCGTTGATTGGCAAGGAGCATTTCAGTAAGGGTAGTATTATCTATTTCATTTTTCTTCCGCAAAATTTGGGCCAAGGAGTCTCGCTCGCGTTCGAGTTTTTCAGAAAGAGTCTCAATCTTACTCTGTTTTTGGTTAATCTGAGTTCCTAATTGTTTAATAATCTGATTTTTAATAGTAATTTGTTGAGCAGCTTTCTTGATCAAGGAGTCGAGGAGGGCTACGTCTGATGCGATGGTAGAAGATTTTGCCTTCTGGGTAGCAAGTTGCCGTTCCGTTTCTTTACTTTCAGCATCACAAATAGCAAGGAGTTTTCTGAGGTCATCATCAGATCGCTGTATGGTAAGGTCAAATGAGAGACAGGTAGCTGCTGCAGATACTACAAAACTCTTGCCGAGCAAGAAAGTACTCATAATGAGTAAGCATAATAAAAGGACGTGCTTGCGCATAGTCCTTTTATTATATCATATATTATTTTGATTCTTCAACGTCTGCATCAGCATCCTCCTTCTTTCCCTTCTTTTCTACTTCAATAGAATCAAAGTCGATAGCAGTAGGAGCTCCTTCTACTTCGTCAGCGATTACTGAGATAAGGGCAACAACGTCTGCATCCTCATGTCCCTTGATTTCAACTCCCTTTGGAAGAGCGATATCCTTAACATGAATCTGTGAGTGGGTATCTACCAATCCATCGATATTCACAATCAATGTCTTTGGAAGATTTGCTGGAAGGGCTTCAACTTCAATTTCATGAAGTGCTTTCTCAAGGATTCCGAGACCTGCCTTAACAGCTGGAGATGTTCCTACGAATTCAAGTTCTACCTTAACAGTAACCTTCTTGTTCTTGTCGAGTGAAAGGAAGTCTGCGTGGATAACGATGTCCGTTCGGGGATCAATTTGGAAATCGTTGATGATGACATCATGGTCCTCACCTGCTCCGGTGATCGTTACCGCAGTTGATGATCCTGCTGCGATCCAGGCCTTCTTGAAGGCTTCGCGTTCAACAGTTACAGAAATAGGTGTTTTAATACCTGATCCGTAAATAACCGCAGGGATTTTACCTGAGGCACGGAGGGTAGATACTTTCTCGTCAGCGGTTCGATTGGTTGCTTGAAGTGTTGTCATAGTGGTTCTACTATACAGATTTTAAGAATTTTTGCAAGTTAAAAAAGGACTACCTGCTATAAAGCTCGATAGTCCTTTCCTTGGCGTCCTAATTAGCGTTCGTGGTTTACTTCATTGGGTTCTTGTGGACTTACCGTGATAGACGTTGCTCTGAAGAAGAAGTCTTCAATGAGCTCACGGTCTGATTTTGGTTGAGGCTCAGCAAATGTAGTTTTGCTGGTCTTTTTTGGGGGATGAAAATCGTTTTGCATAATACCATTGACATAATGGAACACCTTTGTTTTACTGTCGGTTTTTTCAATTTCAATTTTAGTGGTAGATCTGCTATTAAAAGCGTCCACTCCTTCAACAAAACAAGAAATACCTTCCTTGTATGTTGTGAGGTTGAATTTTTCAAAATGAATCCGATCAATAAATTCCTGAATAATTAGGGAGTCTTCAGGACTGTCTGAATTTTGAGGCCGCACTGCCATACTTGTTTGGGATTTTAAGTTGGGGGTTAAAAATAAGTTTCTGTAGTACAATACCACACTTTCCATTTTTTGCAAATAAAAAAGCCCCCCAATTGCTCGAGGGGCTTCTGACTGTCGCGGCCTTTGTATCGCTTATCGAAAAGCACTTGAGGGGCTGGTACAAGTCAAACTTTTAATTGACTGGGATTTGGTGGCCATAGATAGCCAATTCTCCCTTGAGCCAAGCAAGAGCGACTGATGGTTCTATTGGGTTATCATCATCATCTGACCCAATACAAAATGCAATAAACCTACCATCCTCTTCCCAAATAGCGAGTCCGATATGACATTTGTCCCCACCGGTAGATTTCCACTTAATTTCGCAGGTTGTAGATTTTCTTGCGAGGTCAAAATCAGGAATTTTTTTGTAGGGTTTTAATATTGCGGTGAGCTGAGCATTTAGTTCGGTGATTTCCTTGGTTAGTGATTCCTCTGAGTTAGTGCTAGTTTTTGCCATAGGTATTATTTTTTTAGTTCAAACAAAAAATACCACAGATGTGGTACCTTTGCAAATAAAAAGCCATCTCATACTAGAGATGGCTTTAGAAAATTTGATGGATAACATCACCCAATTTTTATCAAGACAACCCCGGCAATAGTGAGCAAAATTAGGGCGACTTTATGAAGATTGAGTTTTTCTTTGAAGAAGAAATAAGCAAATATTGCAGAAATAAAAGTATACGCAGGATGAATTGCATATACCCCAGATAGTGGTCCCGTTTTCAATGCTTGAAATATTGCCCAGCCTCCGATAATTGAGAAACTACTGATGAGGAGTGCCCCCTTCCAGTACGTTTCAATTTGTAAGATCGCTTTGAAGTTTTTTCTTTCAAACCAAGCTGCAATCAAAAGCGCAAAAAATGCTGCCCCAATATATTGCCACACCATGAAATGCCCAGCGGTGTCGTGTACTGATCCAAGTTTCTGGAAATACTTCGAAACGGTTGATGAGGTAATAATTCCAATGGAAAGTAATACTGTTTTCTTATCCAGCGGAAAGGAACCTCCTTTTCGACTGAAAAGATACACTGACAAAATAATTGCGAGGATGCCTACCGTTTGAATAATTGATACATGCTCTGAAAGGAAAATAAGTCCAATGAAAATAGTAGCAAGACTTCCCAAGGATGATGTCACAGGAAATACTGCGCCAGCCTCCTTGTTCTGTAACAAGATTTTCATCAGAACCATATTTACAGCAAAGCATGCACCCCACGCAATCGCGTACCAGGAAATCGTAGAGAAATTACTGAAAGATGTTGGTGTTGTGAATACAAGAATTATTGAAACAATGATTGCTGATAAAACATTGGTCCAGAAAGTTGAGAAAAATGAACTATAGTTCTTGAACGAAGGCATTTTCCAAAACGCCATACCGATTCCAAGAAATACTGTTGCCGTGATTGAATAAGGGAGCCAGGTCATAATGGGTTTGATTTAGTTAATTAAGAAATTTTTTCTATACTTAAAATAGCACACTTTATAATAAAGTCAAATTATTAGGCGTTATACCCCTTACTCCCCTCATGCAACTTTGGATATGCCATTTCATAGAGTTCAGCAGCTTCGGCCTTTGTAAGAGTTTTGTCGGGATGACGGAGAATGATACGAACAAGTACGTTGTCTTGGTTTTCCTGAGCACCAAGTTTTTCCTTGGCGATAGGGTGTAAATCTGAGAATGATGTTCTCTGAAGGATTTTTACTTCTTCGAGTAGGTCTGCCTTGTCTCCAAAGACGTCTCGAATTTTTTCACAAATGTCTTCTTCTGAATCATTTTTATCTACACAATATGACATGTCTCGTGAAATTGCTGGCTGATCAGAAACATTCTTGAATTTATCCATGTTTGTCATTTGTTTCACTACTCGTGGATCAGTAGATCGAATGAGGCGGATGTCTGGCAAATTCTTTCTTGCCATAATGAGTCGCTCAACCCCCATTCCAAGTGCGAGTCCAGAAAATTCCTCCGGATCAATTCCGGCATTTTTCAAAACATCTGGATGAGCAAGTCCTGCTTCGAATACTTCAACTTGAATTCCATCAACCTCGGCATACACTTCAATACCATCTAGGGTATAGGGATGCTTCGCCTCAAGCACAATCATTTTTGCATCAGGACAGGCAGCCTCAAATACCGCTTGCCCAAGTTTCAATAAATCTTCTCGAGTAGTCTTCCCATATTTATCAACGCGTTGCAGGGTCCACACATCAATTTGGTGGAATACATCAAGGTGTCGAGGATCAATCACGTCTCGTCGATATACTAATCCTGGTAATACAAAAGTTTGTTTATCAAGACCGTTTTTATCCAACGCTTCGTAGGTAGTAGGAATGAGTGCGCTCGTATGAGTTCGCAACACATGGTCTTCATCGGTGTAACGTGTGTAGGTCGATGATCGTCCTGGATTTCCTGCAGAAAATAGTAACTTATCAAAGTTATCTGCAGCAGTTACATTTGCATCACCACGAACGGTGGTAACATTTTGGAATCCTTTTTCTTCAAGTTTTGAAATCACTTGATCAAAAACCTTGCCGACAATATTTCGATCGGTTCCAGTTGCTGTGGGAAGCGTCAAGTCATCCACAGCAAGAGCCTTATCGATCATTTCTTTCGACGATACTTCAAATTTTAATGGCAACGGCAAATTTGGGTTTTCTTTTGCGACTTCTAAACGAGCTTTTGCTAAAGCGGTGATCTGTTCCATATGGGCTAATACTACCTTATTTTTACTACTTTCTAAACTTGACGAAATCAAAAATTCGTGTAAAATCATACGAAACCCCAAGCCTATGCACCTTCTTTTTATTTTTCTCCTGAATAACTCTTACATTAACGAAGACGAACGCGTTATGAAAGCATTTTTCTTTATTGGGACAATCTTTTTTATTTTGGCAATTTGCATGATGATTACAGATATGTTCAATGATGGTAAAAACAATAAATAAAAACCCGAACCTGTGTTCGGGAATTTTATTTGCTTAAATGAGTTTAAAGGTTAGTTTAAAACTTAGCCTGCAAGAATCTCCTTCAAAATCTTCTGAACAATGGCGGGGTTAGCAGAACCTTTGGTTTCCTTCATGATCTGTCCAACGAAGAACATGAGGAGTTGCTCCTTCCCTGCCTTATATTCCGCAACCACATTTGGATTTGCATCTACAGCTGCTTGAGCAAGAGCCTTGAGTGCCCCCTCGTCATTTTGCTGGATGAGTCCTTTCTCGTTCGCAAGAGCTTCTGGGTCAGTATCTGTTGCGGCAATGATTGCGAGAATATCCTTTACTCCACGAGAGTTCAATTTCGCATCTACGCTCATTTGAATCAGCTTTGCAAAATGTTCAGCACTTGGATATGAGAGACTTGAATCCTTAGCAAGGAGCCCTAGCAAATCTGAAGTGATATAGTTTGATGCTATCTGAGCAAAGTCCTTATCTTTTCCTGAGACAACTTGCTCAAAATAATTTGAAAGTTTAAGGTCGCTTACATAAACCTCAGCATCCCCCTCCTTGATTCCTAATGCGATAAGGCGTTCGCGTTTTGCCCAAGGCAATTCCGGAAGACCCTTTTTTAGTTCCTCAAGGTTAAACATTTCATGCAGCTGCATTTTTGCAAGGTCAGGATCTGGGAAATAGCGATAGTCATTACTATTTTCTTTACGACGCTGAGAATAGGTGGCTTGCTTGGTTTCATCCCACCCTCGAGTTTCTTGAACGATTTCATCTCCTCGTCCTGCCTCATATAATCCAATCATGCGCTGTATTTCATAATCAATGGATTTGCCTGCCGCAGAAAAACTATTAATGTTTTTTACTTCTACTTTGGTTGCAAGCTTATTTGGATCTTCTGAAACGGATACGTTCACTTCTACGCGCATTTCCCCTTTCTCCATATTTGCGTGTCCTACGCCAAGTGTTCGAATTAATAATTGCAATTCTTTTCCAAATTTCATCGCAGTTTCTGCGTCATGAATTACTGGTTCGGTTACAAGTTCCATAAGTGGTACTCCGGCACGATTAAAATCAACTAACGAGAAATTTCCTTGGTCGTGCTTACTGTTTGCAGTATCTTCCTCGAGGTGAATACGAGTAATGTCTACACCTCCAAGTTTCCCACCAGCAACGATAGGATATTTGTACTGCGAAATTTGATATCCTTTTGGAATATCCGGATAGAAATAATTTTTACGATCAAATTCAGAGAAGTTGGCAATGTCTGCACCAATAGCAAGGCCTACCTTGATCACTGATTCAATAGCGGTTTTGTTTGGCACCGGCAACGTCCCTGGATGCGCCATACATACTGGGCACGTATTTACGTTCGGTCGTGTTTCATCCGCGTCATTTTTACATGCACAAAACATCTTGGTCGTTGTTGCGAGTTCTGCGTGAACTTCCAACCCAATCGTTGGGTAATAATTTTTCCCGTTTACGGTAATCATGAGAGCATCATAGCAAAATATGAGGTTTTTTCCAAGGATGCCATTTACTTGACCAACAAGGCATATAGGTCTATATTCAAGGAAACTAAAACTTAAAGACTATGCTGACAACCCCTCACACCATTATTGGCCGTATAGAACAAATTTCTAACTATACGGTAGCAGGTATCATCGGGATACTTGTATGTATTTCATTTTTTACAGCCGATTTAACAGTCGCATACAGTACAGGATTCACTGCGGCAACGATTGCAGCTTTGATTATTCTAAGTGATATTTATCCAAAGGCTGCAACAGAAGAGCTTACTTTGAATATGCGGATTTGGAGACAGTTTATCGTGATTGGAGTGGTGGCCCTTTGTTTCATGGTTGCCATGACGGTAATTGTTGCAGGTGGTTACTATCGAGATTACTCCAAAAACCAAAAAACTTCTGCGGTAACAGCAGAAGTTTTTTTATTTCCTAAATTAACTTCTCAAGAATTTTACCAATCCATCAGAGAGTTCTTTGATGCTCGCATCATCAAATGCAGAGACTACGAAAGACATTTTCCCCTTGATGTGTTTCGCCATTGATTTCAATTTTGCCTTTAACGCCTTCTCATCAATACTGTCAGATTTAGTAAAGATAATGATCTCCTTCTTCTCGAGAAGTGTCGGGTCATAATTTTCAAGTTCAGCTTTTACGGTAGTGTAATCACTTACTAAATCTTCAGAATCAAGTGCAAGTACATGAGCAACAGCTTTAGTTCGAGAAATATGTTTCAAGAATTTAGTTCCTAATCCCTTCCCTTCACTTGCGCCTTCAATGAGTCCTGGAATATCAGCAATAATAAATTCATAAAAAGCTCCGAGGTGTGGATCGAGGGTCGTGAAGTGATATTCAGCAACCTTAGACCTTGCATTCGTAAGGGCATTAATCAATGTAGACTTTCCAGCAGAGGGAAGCCCAACAAGTCCTACATCAGCAAAAAGCCTGAGTTGTACATCAAAGTCAGCATGTTCCCCAGATTTTCCAGGGGTACATTCTTTTGGAGTTGTGTTTCGTGAAGATTTAAAATATTCATTTCCCAGTCCACCTCGTCCACCCTTAAGGATGAGGGTTTTTTGCCCTGGTTTCTCCATCAAAAATGTTTCGCCAGTTTCCTTGTTGGTTAAAACAGTTCCTACTGGGAATTGAAGTACGAGTTCCTCACCATCGGGACCTTTACGTCCCCAGTTTGCTCCAGGTTCACCATGAGGCGCTTGGAATACTTTTTTCGTACGGTAAAAGTCTAAGTATCCAATATCGGGTACTGCAAGTGCGAACACATCGCCTCCGGTTCCACCGTTTCCACCTCCTGGACCTGATAAAGGTTTCCCTTTTTCTTGTCGCCAGCGAACCACCCCGTCACCTCCGCGACCGGCTCGGATATTTAATTTAACTTCGTCGAGTAGTGCCATAAGGCAATTACTTTACATCATTTTTCTCAAAAAGTCCAGTATTTCTAAGACTCTAATGAAATCTTTGCAAGTTTTAAGGCACTTTCCTGGGTCTGGGTTCCCAGAAGGAATCCAGCATTGTGACAGAATAATCCGTCTGGAATTCCGGCTGCTTCAGAAAATTCTTTAAAGTTCTTTCC
>CALRGS010000016.1 GCA_943357975.1 Candidatus Nomurabacteria bacterium
CGCCTCAGCAGTTTTTTCAAGAGACTCAACCTTGTTCTGAATTTCTTTTTTTAATTGGCCCTTGGTCTCTCCGCGACTTGAAATACTTGTTGGATCATTTTTTAAATGCTCAATCTCATCATGAACTTTTTTCTTGAAGTCATTCGGGGGTAACCCTTCCCGCTTGAGCAGTGAAATAAGAGATTTGATATCGCTAAAATACGTTGCTGGATTTGCTCGAGGTCGCAAATACTCCCAATCCCGGGAATGGAGGATTTCATCAACCAAAAATACTGCCTTGTTATCATCAAGGAGTTCTGGCGTTGTTAAGAAGCCAAGGAGTTCGTAGTTCTTCTCGACAAGTCGCTGGGCAAATCCATGGAATGTTGAAACAACTACTTTGTTCGCATCAGTTCCAATATATTCAAGGAGTCTTTTACGCATGGCAGCTACCCCAGATCGTGTAAACGTCAAACATAACACCCCTGAGGCCCCGATGTCAGTCTTCTGGAGGATGTTGGCAATGCGTAGGGATAATACCTGGGTCTTCCCAGTTCCTGGGCCTGCAATAACCATCACGGGTCCTTCTAGGCTGTCTACGGCTCGCTTTTGCTCCTTGTTAAGGTTTTTGTAAGCTTCTTGAAATAGTGACTTCATATGGATAGTATAGCATCTAGAGGGTGTTTGACTTGATGAATAAGGTATGCTATATTGTGGGTCAGTATTTTTTTTGTTCATCACTTAAACCCCGTTACCATGCCAATGTCCCGTACTGCACAATCCCTCGTTTTAAATGAAAACATCTTCGAAGACATTTTTGCAATCACCAGAGCAACTAATATCCTACCTGAGGACAAGGTTGCTCAACTCGCAAAAATTGTTGTAAAAAATCAATTGGGAATAAAACCCTTGGTTGCAGAAATTATTGCCCGCGATCGAACCGGTTATAAAGAGGTTGTTGGTCAAATCACAAAACTTACCGGATTTGGATTAAGTAAGCTTTGTAGCAACCAAAAACACTTTTCGCAATTGGAAGCATTTTCCGAAAAAGATTTCTGTAAAGAAAGAAACAAAGCATGGGAAGCTGCTGTAGCAAGTTTTTCAAATTAACCAGACCTGGTTATTAACTAACCTTAAAAAACCCTCTTGTTCTAAACCAGCAAGAACCTTACCGAGCCTTTCAGAATCATCTGAAAGGCTCTTTATTTGCATTGAAACTTCTTTAAAAAGTTTTTTCTTAGAAAGATTCTTCTGTTCAAGGAGTATCTCTAAAACCTTCCCCCGTATTTCACGATCACTTCCCTTAAACTTTTTCTGAACCGCATAATGACGGCTTTTTTTATTAGGATTAGGAATCGTTTTCCCGAGATAGGAACCGTAGTCCATCAACGCCCAGTACCATTCTCGAAAATTATTTTCTGGGAGTGTTTCTTTGATTATTTTTAAAAGCTCTCGATCATGCACGGTTCGGTCCCCCTCCTCTTGCCAAGAGGAGGGGCTAGGGGTGGAGTTTTTAAAAAACTCATGAATAAAAACCCTCCGAATATTAGTCTCGATCATCACGACTGACTTGTCATAGGCAAAAGCCATAATCGCTCCAGCTGTATAGGGACCAATACCCGGAAGCCTTAATAATTCTTCATAAGTTTTTGGCAGACTCCCAAGTCCCGCAGTCTTTTTCATGCGCAAAGCTCTTGAATTATATCCAAGCCCTTTCCAGGCACGAAGCACTTCTGACTGTGGAGCTTCTGCTAACTTTTTGATAGTCGGAAATAATTTCATCCAATTATTAAAAAATGGAATAACTCGGTCTACCTGCGTCTGTTGCAGCATTATTTCTGAAACCCAAACCCGATACGGGGTAACCTTCTTTCGCCACGGTAAACTATCACGCTTATTCTCCTTGTAGAAATCCCAAATCATTTTTTGGAACTGTCGCTGTTTCTTATTCATACTACTTAAAAATCCAGTGAATGATTGCCCCAACGAGTACCAAGACCCCTAAACCTATAAGAATGACTCCTGTTACATAGTTAATCTTCTGTACCAGTTCATGCTTATTCTTTGTACGTAAATAGTGTATATACTTCCCTACCAGGAACCAGAAGCCGCATGTTCCTAGTGCAATTCCACCAATAAAAAGCGTTGTTTGATAAAAAGTCATAGGTACCCCATGAAGTATTTTCGTGAGGATAGTAAAGATAAGTGCAAAAGAAAAAATAAGTGTAGGGTTCAGGAAGTTTAATACTAATGTAGAAGTGACGTCTTGAACTGGGTGATTTTCTTCTTCATCTTCATGGAGGTGCATTTGATGTCGCATAGCCCTCACTCCAATATAAATAAGAACTCCTCCTGCAAAAATTTCTGCGTAGCTTACAATAGATAGTAGAAAGTTAGAAATTCTATGTAACCCAAATCCAACGACTACCGCGTAAAATCCATCTGACAGAGCTGTTCCTAGTGCTGAATACATTCCCGATTTCATACCAAACAAATAAAACCTTCGAATGAGCACAAAACCTACTGGCCCATACGGAAGTGCTACGGAAATCCCTGCAACGATTCCGAGAAATAATATCCATAATGAAATTCCCATATGAAGAGAATTATACCTAATCCTAATCCTTAATGCTAATAGTAGACACGATACCTAAATGATCTGAAAGCGCTTCTTGTTTAAAATTCTTTGGGTCATAACCTGTTTCAATATACGAAGAAGTTAGTGTTAAATCACTAGGGTTATATACCATCGTATAATCATAGGTTCTAGCTGATGATCCTTTTTTACCAACAAGTTTTGCGCCGAACTCATCTCCACCCCAAGTTTTTTTATTTGGGAAAACACCTCGACTAAAGAGAGTGTTCCAAGCAGCTGCATGCATCTCATACTCATCCAGATTAAGGTCTCCTGTGACTACGGCTCGATGTGAATGGGCGGTGTTAATTTTATTCAATAGAGCCTCCATTTGATGGTTTCTTGCTGAAACCTCTTCTGTGGTTGGAAATTCGCACTCCTCAGAGTGTTGTAAATGGGTTAGAAAAAAGTGCATGGTGCCATGCTCTCGAGAGAGTATATTAAACGAACACACTCCTTTTCCTGTATTCTTTGTCCTTCCTACTAAATGACCTTGTGGGAACCGGGTAAAATCAAAATCTTTCAGTGCGGTCTTACTTGCAATAAAAAATCCTGACGCCACACCCAGTGTCATCGTCCCCATTCCATAATAGAAATGCCTATAGGAACCCTTGAGTGACTCATGCAGAATACGTACGGTCTGTATATCAAACACTTCAAATAAAGAAACAATGGTAGTATCTTGTTCCAGGATCTTTTGTACTATGGCATGCATACGATTTTTCCAAGGAAATACCCCACCGTCTGTTATTGAAAATCCTGCAGGAATAGCACAAATATTCCAAGATAGTAACGATATCTTTTCACCAATATCCACCTCTTCAGATGCTCCTTGCTTGTAGAGGTAAACACTTTTTTGAAATCGCTTTGCAATAAAACGAACCATTACCCCCAATACAGCTGGAAAAAATCCTACCGTATATAATAAAAAAGTTTGAGTATATGGCACGTCTCCAAGTGCTCGACCTAACCAATATTTTTCCCGAGCCCTGCAGATCGGATCTGTTAGTAACGATGCTGCTAAGAGTAAATTTTCCATATCCTCACATTAGCACAAAATAAAAAATCTGCAGAATATCTGCAGATTTTTTATTTTGTGTTCGATATTATCGAGACCAAGAACCTCCTCGGTCACCTCCACGATCTCCACCTCGGTTGTAACCACCTGCTCCACCTCGCGAAGAGCCTGAATTACCTCCTCCGAATCCTCCAGTTCGAGCTGGTCGCTCACCTTCTGGAAGGGCTTCGTTAACTCGGATGTTTCGTCCATCAAGATCTTTTTCATTCAATTCAGCGATAGCCTTCGCTCCTTCTTCTGCGTTAGGCATTTCTACGAATCCGAATCCTCGAGATCGTCCAGACATTTTATCCATAACTACACGAGCTGATTCAACTTGTCCTACTTGTTCAAAGAAGGCACGAAGTGAATCATCTGTTGTTGACCATGAAAGATTTCCTACGAACAATTTTGTCATACTTTTTATACTATACAGGCTTACGCCCAAAACTAATTACTAAGGTACTTACCCATCATCGTGCGATACACAACACGAGAAAATACTGGATGGTAGTATACCACAGCTATTTTAAATAGCCTAATTATGAGCGGTACGCAACGGCATTGGGTGCACATGTGCCGCAACGCCCATTGCAACAGCAATAATAACCAAGTTTTTTACAATATATTGCCCCGTAAGTGTCAATACCATGAATCCTGACCACGTGTCCCCAGGTAAAAATACGAGTGGCATAAATGTAGTGATCATATGAATCATCAATAATGGGATCACGAATCGTGTAAATTTAGGAACAATAAACATTACTCCAATGATCACCTCGAACCATGCAAACAGTACATAGAAAGTATCAAACTGCATGAAGTGAATCGTGTTACTAAATAAATGATGCACGAGATCACTCGCAGGAGACAGTCCTAATACTTTTAAAGCACCAAACCAAACATAAATGAGAAAAATAGAAAACCTCGCTGTTGGAATAAACGCTTTTCTTAGGAAATGGATCGTTGAGTGATCAATACGTGTGATATTCATAGATATTTAGTGTAGCATATCTTTTTTATATTTCTCAAAATCAGTTTCCGAATTCAATGCAATGCCGCTCATCATTTCTGGTTCATAATCAGACCAACTAAATAATGTAATATGCTCAACAGGATCATCAAACCGAATCCCTGTAAGCTTTTCCAGCTCACCGAGAAAAGAAGCCATGTCAGGAATCGAAATCTTTTGAATAATACTCCTTCGAGTATGTTGTGGAGTCTGAACCTGACCATGAAGTACAAATTCCTGAATGGTACGCTCTAATACAAAATATTCCGTGTTAAAAACAATCCCCCAATTAAAACTCTCAGCAAGTTTTACAACATCATCAAATGAGCTCCCTGGATTTTCCTGAATAGATCTGAGAATCTTTTTACCATTTTGAAACGATACTAGTGTTACATGAAATTCTGGCTTCATGTGGTATCCATTATTTTGTGCATACCCAACTACTGTTCGCGGAATTGCGATTTCTGGAATAGGAATGAGGATCGTTGCTTTTTCTTGATTAATAGTGAAGTTCATATTATTGATTTAGTAACACCTTCACGCGCTCTTCAACGGGTGGGTGTGTTGAAAATAATTTAGCCATAAACGAAGCGGTCTTACCAAAAGGGTTTGCGATAAACAAGTGCGCTGTCGCAGACGAAACATGCTGCATCGGTTGACCATACGCACCAATCTTTTGAAGCGCTGAAGCAAGTCCTTCGGGATATCGAGTAAGGAGCGCCCCGCTTGCATCGGCAAGAAACTCTCGCTTACGAGAAATGGCAAGCTGGATGAGCGTAGCCACAATGGGCGCAAGGATAACTGCAATTATTCCCAAAGCCATCATCAGGCCGTTTCCACCCTCTCGATCATTACTACGACTTCTTCCCCCTCCCCAGAACATACTTCTGATAAAAAAATCTGAGATCATAGCAAGGAGTCCCACGAGAACAACCACCACTGTTGCGATCAAGATATCTCGATTTCCGATATGTGCAAGTTCGTGGGCAATCACCCCTTCGAGCTCATTGCGCTCCATCATCCCTAATAATCCTGTTGTCACTGCAATGGCTGCATGCTCCTTGTCGCGTCCTGTTGCAAAGGCGTTTGGTGCTGGATCGTGAATAATATAGACTCTTGGTTTTGGAAGTCCTGCAGTAATGGCAAGATTTTCTACAATTCGATTGAGTTCCAAAAATTCTGGCCCGTCTGCAGGTGTTGCCCTCGCAGCTGATAGTGCAATCGAATCTGATTTCCAATATGCCACGATGTTCATGAGTATTGAAAATACTCCAAATGCGTACAGAATATTGATGTCTCCATACACATACGACAAGGCATATCCTACCCCCACCAACAACACCAAAAACACGGACATGAGGATCCATGTGTTACGAACATTTTCTGTTTGATGAGTATAGAGTGTAGACATAATTTAATAGAAATAATTTATAACATTCCAGTATCTTAAAATTTCTGGATGATTACCCATGGCGCATGTTGTAATCTCTAGATCTCCTACGCATTTAACTGACGGGTCAGTACTTCGCAGCTTTTTAATTAAATCCAGGTCACTGGTAGTAATAACTTTACTTGCCCCGTTCATTATAGGCCCTTTTGATACAACACTCACACCATCAATCGTGTCTTGCCAGATAACCCACCCCTTGGGCATGCCATTATCAGCATTTGCCCACCTACTTTCCTTGGACATGCTGATGCATTCGTTATCATATGACTTGTCAGTATTTTGACAACCTTTTAATAATTCACGATTCTCTTTCCTTAGTGCATAAAACAATCCGACCACAATCGTAATGAGAAGTAATGTTATTATAATGAGATTTTTATGTTTCATACTCTATGATTGTTTCTGGGTATTATAGTAATAAGACTACCAACTTCCCCCTCCACCTCCACCTGACCCTCCTCCCGAAAAACCACCTCCTCCTGACCCAGAACTTGCTGGTGTAGCCGCTGAGGCAAATGAATTACTCATTCCTTGTAAATGCGATACCAAATTCATTGCAACAAAGGTGTTTGTGTTTGAATGATACCATGAAGGACTTGGGATCATCATATCCTTAAACTGTTCCGCCCACTTTTTTTCTACACCAAACGCAATAGCATGGGGCAAAAATTCCATAAACTGTGTCGGGTTCTTTTCTGGAGCGTTATGGAATTCAAATCGCTCTTTATCAGTAACTGACAAAAATTCTTTAAACCCTAAAACTAACTGCTTAACATCCACTCCTCGCTGAGTATACTTGGTTTTTGTAGTCAACCAAATAAATGAACATATCACTGCTATAGGAATTAATACAAGGCTCAAACCATCTGTCTCTGCTGAAAAAATAAAAGAGAGCGCCCCTAGAGCAATAAATCCAATCCCTAAGAGGTATGCCCACCAAGGCTTTTTAGCTGTTTCAAGGTATCCTTCATTCTTTAAAAAATTTCTGGTTAATTCTTTTATTTCAGTCAAGACTGATTGAATCCTTGTTGCGGAACTTGTTTCAAGGTCTGACATTAATACAGTAGCCCCCACGCTTGGGTTTGTACTACTAAAAAGAAGTTCCAATGTTTTTTTATCTCCATCGAACAACACCTCGTCAGTAGCCTTGGTGACTGTAAATAAATAATCTACATCAGTAAAAACCATAAGTTTTTTCTCCTCAGTTCGAGTGAGAGAAAGATATCCTCGTGAAGCAAGCGAAAGGATCTGCGCAGTAACATCTCGAAAATCGGTTGTTTTATCAATGAGGGTACCGAGGAGTATTGGCTCTAAACCATTTGGAGATTCATACCACGCAACTACAGGATTGTTAGATTTTGGATCTCGATTGCGTCGCCAATAGATAAATGTTCCTACGAGTGATAGTGCACCAAGTACCAAGACGAATGCTTGATACAACTCCTGATTTTTTGAAACTTGTTTCGTAGTATTTATTTGACCACCGATTCGAGTAATCCCCGAAACAACCCCTTTTTGAAAACCAACCGCAAGGGTAACCCCTTCACCATCTTCTAATCCTTTTACTTCATGTAGGGCACCACAAGGCGTTGTTGACCCTTGAGACCCTCGATAACAAGACTCTTGGACTATTTGAGGTGAGTGAATAATCGTAGCAACACGATCCATAGGTACCACCCAACCGTTTCCTGTCACATCCCAGTACAATTCATCGTAAGCATCAAAAGCAACTAGTGCATTTTTTACTAGATAAGAAATCTTATACGTTTTCATACCAGAAACTAAACTATTCGGGTCACCAATTTTAATATGCATCCCAAGATCATCCTCAGTTACTTTTTTCTGGTAACGGCCCCCTTGATCATCTGTTACAGTAACCTGACTAATCTCGAGCGATGATCCATCGCTATTATCTAGAGGAATATCTCTAAAAATTCCATGACGTGAAGCCCCCTCAAAATCATATTCAATTGTTTCCGTCACTTGAACCGTAGCATCATTATTAATAGTTATTTCACTTAAAAAATCCTTGATACGCTCAGCATGAGAAATTCCTGGAATACTGAAAAACACCCCTAAAGAAATTGTTCCTAAAATGAGTGCTTTTTTCATACGATTAAAACTTCACTTCTACTGGTTTTGATTCTACCCCATCATCTGGAATATCAAAATATTCTGGCGCTTTAAATCCAAACATTTTTCCAATAATATTTCCTGGAAATACTTGAAGTGATGTTGTGAAGTCTCGAACATTTCCATTATAAAATCGTCGTGATGACTGCAATTTATTTTCTGTATCAGAAAGTTCTCGCTGGAGTTCGAGGAAGTTTGTATTTGCTTTCAAGTCAGGATAATTTTCAGATAGAGCAAAAATTGATTTCAAGGTTCCAGAAAGCGCATTTTCTGCTGCAGCATGATCTGGGTTTGCGCCTGCCATTGATTGCATGGCACTGTTTCGTGCAGCAATAACCTTCTCGAGGGTTCCTGATTCATGCGAAGCATACCCCTTTACGGTATTCACCAAGTTAGGAATCAAGTCATAGCGACGCTTTAACTGCACCTCAATATCAGCCCAGGCTTCACTCGCGCGGTTTTTAAAGGTTACAAATCGGTTATAGGAAGCAATAATCCAGATGGCGATCACAGCGACAATGGCAATAATAATCCAAAGTATCATCATAAAATATAGTGTGGTTTTAATTAGAAATAACGCCTTTATTATAGCAAATATCACCTCCAAATAAAATAGCCCCCAAGGGCTATTTTATAGGCTTATTTTCCAGCTCGCTTCATCTTATAATCATTCCAAACCACAAGCAACGGACTTGCAATGAAGATACTTGAGTAGGTTCCGAAGAACATTCCAAGGAACATGGCAATCGAAAGGTTGCGAGTTGCTTCTGGACCAAAGAGGTACAGTGCAGCAAGTGCAATCAATACCGTAACCGAAGTCATAATTGAACGTACAAATGTCTGACTGATAGACTTTCCTACTGTATGGGCAAAATCCTCCTTGATATGCTTTTTTTCATTCGTAGCAAGGTTTTCTCGAATTCGATCGAACACTACAATAGTGTCGTTGATCGAAACACCTAGGATAGTCAGCAGTCCTACTACGAACAACGTATCTACCTGGAGTCCAAAGAATGCGAAGAATCCTGCAGGAATCATCACATCGTGCACTAATACTACAATAGCAATCAGTCCGTATACCCATGATGAAATCGGTTTTGCAACCTTACGAAATGCAAAGGCGATGAATAAGATAATGGCAAGTGATACAAGAATCACTGAAAGAACTGCTTTTGATCGAAGCTCTTTTCCTACTGAAGGGCCGATCGTGTTAAATCGCTTTTCTGTTGCCTGTGCACCATCGAATGCAAGCGCTGAAAGGAGTGTATCCTTCGTTGCCTGATCAATAGGCTCAGTACGAATCATGACATCATTAGCACCAACCTCCTGAATCTGAGCATCTGGTCGTAATGGCAAAATGTACCCCTTAATAAGTTCTGTACTTGGTCGTACGTCGTATGCAACCTCAAGCACTGATCCTCCGGTAAAATCAACTCCTACCTTGAACCCTTTTACAATCATGGTAACGAGTGATCCTCCTACCAGGATAATCGCAAGTGCGAAAAATATTTTTTTGTATTTGATGATAAACATATAATTTAAAAATATTTTTATTTACTGATTCCTGAAGAGAATAAGAATCTCTTGATTCGACCATTTCCAAGCCCAGCAATTGCGTACAAAAATGTTCGAGACACCACGATCGCAGAAAACATTGAGACGATAACCCCTAGTCCGAAGGTAAGCGCAAATCCTTGAATCAATGTTGTTCCGAACCAGAAGAGGATGACTGCTGAAATAATACTTGAAATATTTCCATCGCGAATTGAGTTCCATGCTCGATCAAATCCCTGATGAATTGCTTCTGAAATTGATTTACCACTATGCATTTCTTCTTTCATTCGTTCAAAGATCAAAATATTTGCATCTACTGCCATACCCAAACTGATGATGAAACCAGCAATCCCTGCTGAGGTAAGTGTTACTGGAATAAGTTTAAAGAGCGCAAGCATTACTATTGCATAGATACCCAAGGTAACTGTTGCGAGGAGTCCTGGAATTCGATACCAAATAATAAGGAGTCCTGCGATAACAATCATCCCAATAAGTCCTGCAAGGAGTCCTGCATGAATTGCACCAACACCAAG
>CALRGS010000017.1 GCA_943357975.1 Candidatus Nomurabacteria bacterium
ATCCTGATGTCTTTAACTTGCTGCTTCAAGTGCTTGACGATGGGCGTATGACTGATGGCAAGGGGCGCGTGATTAACTTCAAGAATACGATCATCATCATGACTTCGAACATTGGTTCGACACATATTCAGAAAATGCAATCGATTGGGTTCTCAAGCAATACAGCGACTCAGGATTATGCAGCAACCAAGGAACGAGTACTTGAATCACTTAAAGAATTTTTCCGACCAGAATTCCTTAACCGTGTTGATGAGGTTATTGTATTTGACGTACTCAGTCCAGAAACGATTCGTGATATTGTTCAGATTCGTGTAGATGCTGTCTTGAAACGAATGATGACCAAGGATATTACGATTGATATGAAGTCGGATGTGTATACCTATCTTGCAGAGAAGGGGTATGATCCACAATTTGGAGCACGACCACTTAATCGCTTGATTCAAAATACTATCTTGAACAAAATCGCTAATATGATTATTGGGAGTATGGTGAAGGCAGGGGATACGATTGTGATTGATTTCAAGAGCGGAGAATTGGTATACGAAGTCAAAAGCAAGCGAGTTCGCAAGGCAGTTGATTATGTAAAGCAATTGATGCATACGCAATAATGGTTATAAAAACAGGCACAAGGGTGCTTGTTTTTATGGTGGAAATATGCAATAATTTCGCAGTTCGCACATTAGTTACCCTGATTGTGAATGATGCGTCGGTACTCAAGCGGTCAACGAGGGGAGACTGTAAATCTCCTGGATTTATCCTACGAAGGTTCGAATCCTTCCCGGCGCACAAAAAATCCCGAAAGGGATTTTTGCGTCGGAGCAGGCACGAGTGCCTGCGTGAAGGATTCGAAAAGGCTGAGTATATCGCACGGAGCGTAGCGAGTACGATACGAAGCCTGTACAGCGTCTGTAAGACGAGAAATTCCTTCCCGGCGCCCATAAGAAGTGCAGGGTAGAAACCCTGGGTGGTCATGAGTTAGTAATAAATAGAAAACTTGCAATTTTTTGAAAAATCTGTAATATAATACCCACTATGGCAAAACAGGAAAATCTCGTAAAAATGATTCATAAGGCGACAGGGTACACTTACTGGACCCGAAAAAACCGCAAGAAACTTGCTTCGGTTAAGTTGAAGCTCATGAAGTATAATCCAGTAGTTCGCAAGGTAGTTGAATTCGTAGAAGGAAAGAAAGGATAAATAAAAAATCCCCCTGCTTCGCCAAGGCTTCGCAGGGGGATTTTTTATTTGATTCATTATTTAAACCGGCAAATGAAAACTTTTGGGTACAAGTATGAATTTACAGAAGTAATAAGTTTTAATGAAAGACTTTCCTTGATTTCAAATTTTGAAGTATCAAGGAGTTCTTTTAATAATTCATATTCACTGGTGTACACGGCCAATGTCCCTGTCGGAGTAAGGTGCGTTTCACAATAATATATAAAGGTTTCATAGAGATCCCTAAGGTTTTCATTTTTTCCAACGAGCTGCCCAAAGGGAAGGTCTGATGTGATGATATCGAACATGCCAAATTCAGGTTTGTCATAAATATCTGCAGCCTTGAGGTTTATATTTTTTATCAAACCAGCTTGTTTAATATTTTTTACTGAGTCAGCAATCCTTTTACCATCACTATCAAATCCTTGAAGCGTAAGGTTCTTGTTTATAAGTCCTGCCTCGATAAGGAGTGTCGCGCCACCAGAAAAAATATTTAGATAAGATTCAGATTGTTTGAGACTGCAGAAGCTATTCATTGCGTACGCAATGGTTGGGTTCATACCACCTTGAATATTTACAACTCGATAGTTTCGAACAGAGAGCGGGCGAGAGGTGAGGCATACGCCTATTTCCCAACTATCATTATCTAGTTTTCCAATATGGATTTTCATGTCAGCACCCTCCTCGGCATGAACAAGTTTATATTGCACGGATACAAATTTTATAATCTTCTGAATCTCTACTGAATCAGATCCAGCGCAACTTAATGAAAACGTTTTAAATGTTTGCGCACGATCATCAAGGGTCATTTCTACGAGCTCCCCGAGGATAGACTTGTGACTGTTTATAAATCGAGGATTCAGCTTGGTGTCTTGTCGAACGATAAAAGCATTGGTGATGCTTTTAAGATCCCGAACTATTTCGAGTGATGTGGGAAGTTCTAAAAAAATCTCATCACCAAACTGGTGATGCAATACCAGTTCTGGGTATTGAGCGATTTCATCAAGCACGATGGTTCGTAGTCCGGAGACAAAGGTTACTTTAACAAGAATAGGGTTCATGTAGAGTAATGTAGCACAGAAAGGGTGATTTTGAAAAAAGAGCTTTTTGTGCTTAAATAGGCGAACAGGAGTTTATATGGGCGATTAGTTTAGTGGTAGAACGAAGGTCTCCAAAACCTTTGGTGGTGGTTCGATTCCTCCATCGCCCGCAGATATGAAAAAATTTATCAAAGACATTCTTGAATTTTTGCCAGGTTACATTATATCAATAATTTTATTACTAATAATTGTTGATGTAAATAACTCTTCTGATGCAGTACTGAGAATTTTAGTCGGTGCCTTTTTCATAACACTTGCCTTATTTGGCGCTTATGAATTAGGTCGCAGGAAAGTAGAAAAGATTACTAAATAATCACAAGAACCCTTGGACCAGCTTCAGGATTTTTTGTTTGTCAGAAACAGGATTCATCCAATGTACCCGCTCATCGGGTTTCCACCAGGTCACTTGTCGTTTTGCAAACTGAATGGTTTTAATCGTAAGCGTTTCGATAAATTCAGGAAGAAGTATTTTTCCGGTTACATAGTCATTTCCATAGCGATATTCTAATCCGAACCTACGAAGCTGCTCAGAAGAAACTCCTTGAGTATGAAGGTTTCTAATTTCAGTAAACAGTGCGGGGATACGATCAGTTATTCGCTTCGCAATGTTTGCATCAAGTTCGTCTTTTGGGATTCTCAGCGCAATTATCAAAACCTCACCCGGCCTGCTTCGCAGTCCACCCTCTCCACTAGCGTGGAGAGGGTTCACGCCAGCAAGACCAATTTCAATAGCACGAATAAGTCTTACAGGATTTTTTGAGTCTATTACTTGGGCTTGTTCTGGGTTTAATATTTTTATTTTTTCAAAAAGTTCCTGAACTGGAAGTTTTGCAAGTTCTGCGCGTAGGATAGGATCAGGAGGAACTTCTGGGAAGCTTTGGTTATCAATGACTGCAGAAATATACATTCCTGTTCCACCACAAATAATAGGAAGTTTTCCACGAGATATTATTTCTGTAATTTTTGCATCAGCAAGTTTTTTAAATTCAGCAACGGTAAAGACATCAGTAGGAGTTGCGACATCAATGAGGTGGTGGGGAATTTCTCGCATCTCATCACGAGTAATTTTTGCACTTCCGATATCAAGTCCGCGATATACTTGCCGTGAATCTGCAGAAATAATTTCACCATTAAAAGACTTGGCAAGGTCTACAGCAAGCGCTGATTTTCCCGTTGCTGTTGGGCCAGTTATGACGAGTATTTTATTGTTTATATTCATGGTGTGCCGGAGAAGGGACTTGAACCCTTAAGCCTTACGGCATGCGATTTTGAGTCGCACGTGTATACCATTCCACCACTCCGGCAAAGAAACCTTGGTGCTGGACAGTAGAGATAATCCACCGTCCAGACAGCCAAGGAAACTGAAGGAACTAAATATCCTCAGAAGACCAGTGAATCTGGAACAGTCTTCGATGCTAAGCGCAGGATACTCATCGAGGGAAATATATCACATTTTTCACATTTTTCAAATCTCTGTTACAATAGGATAACTATGCAACAATATCACAACTCTATTTTCTGGGTCGAGACCGATAAAATAAAACCAAATCCATTTCAACCTCGTAAAGAGTTTGACCCACGAGCCTTGCAGGACCTGGCTGATTCTATTCGCCAATACGGAGTATTACAACCCCTCGTGGTTACGCGTAAGGAAATAGAGAGTGAAGACGGTATTGCTGTTGAATACGAATTGATTGCCGGAGAGCGTCGTTTGCGCGCATCGAAGCTTGCAAAATTACCCCAGGTGCCTGTTATTATTCGTGCAACTGAAGACTCTGACAAAGAAAAACTCGAACTTGCGATTATTGAAAACTTGCAGCGTGAAGACTTGAATCCTATTGATCGGGCCAATGCATTTTTGAAATTGCATGAAGAGTTTAAATTGACTCATGGTGAGATTGGTAAAAAGATGGGGAAGTCACGAGAATATGTTTCTAATACCTTGCGCCTCCTTTCTCTTCCAGAAGAAATTCGGCAAGCCTTGGCAGAGAAGAAGATTTCAGAAGGGCACACACGACCGTTGATGATGCTTGCAGATCGTCCCGCAGAACAGAGTACCTTGTTTAAGGAAATGGTGATTAAGAGATTGTCGGTACGTGAATCTGAAAAAATTGCTCGAGAAATTGCGACCGATAGAACCCGCAAGAAGGATTTGGATCCACAAATGATTGATTATCAGAAACGTCTCTCAGAGAAATTGGGAACACGAGTATCGATTGAGAAGCGTGAAGTTGGAGGAAAAATTGTTATTGATTTCTTCTCTCCAAATGATCTGCAAACGATTCTTGAAATTATTCAAAAGTCTCAAGGACAATTTGATGCAATTCTTCCTGAGGTGAGGGCAGAGGAATTAGCAAGCCCATCCCCAACCCCTTCCCCAAGGGAAGGGACTTTCCCACAAGTGACCCTTGAGCACACTCCCTCTTCCCTTGGGGAAGAGGGTTGGGGAGATGGGATTGAACCTGAAATGCAGACAGCAGCAATGCTTGATGATCGAGATCAGGCTCAAAAGGATGAGGAGGATAACAGTGATTTGTATAATATTAATAATTTCACGATATAGTAAAAAACCCGCAACGCTTTAAGCAATGCGGGGTTTTTATTTTAAATATTTCTTCGCTTCTCAGCCTTCTTGATAATATCAAGGATTAAGTCTTCATCATCAGTTACCGTATAGAGGTTCATGTCTTCTGGAGAAATCATGCCTTCACCAATAAATTTATCTCGAATAAATTCTTGCATGGGTTTCCAGAATTCTTCACCAACCAAAATAATGGGAACGTGAGAAATTTTCTTGGTCTGAACCAATGTCAGTGCTCCAAAGAATTCATCAAGCGTTCCAAATCCTCCGGGGAAGAAGAGGTAGACTTCCGATGCATATTGCATCGCTGTTTTTCGTGTGAAGAAGAAATAGAAAGGAAGTGAATCGGTGAGGTAGGGATTAGTAACCTGCTCATGAGGAAGTACAATGTTCATCCCAATAGACCGTCCATTGGCTTCATAAGCTCCACGATTTCCAGCCTCCATAATTCCAGGACCTCCTCCAGTTACCATTGCAACTCCTAATTCTTTCGCAGCGCGATAACCAATACGACGAGCCTTCTCATAGAACTTGTCGCCTTCGGGGGTGCGTGCCGATCCGAAAATAGTAATAGATTTTTCTACCGTATCCATAAATTCGAGTCCTTGGCGCATCTCCTCATTCATGACACAAATCTCTGTTTCCGTTGAGTCTTTTCCGTACAGAGTAATACATCCTGCGCGAATATCATCAGTGGTAAGTCCTTTTGGACGAAAAGGTCGATTGTCTACAGTTCCTGCGGGTTTGTTGGTGTCTTCCATATCTGAACATCATACCTCACCCCGGCCCTCTCCTGCAAGGAGAGGGAGCTGAGCAAATAAAAAACATCCACGAGGGATGTTCTCTAAAGACTTACTTCTTCTTAGGAGCTGGTTTCTTCGGTGCGAATTCCTTCTTGATGTCTTTCCAGTGTTTCTTCAAATTCTTTGTAAACGCAGCTAGTTCTTCGGGAGTAACTCCTTTTGTTTTGCTGTATTTCGCAGACGCTGCATCTACTGCTTGCTGGAACACTACCTCAGAAACATCTTTTGCTTTTTCAAGTTTCTCAAGTACTTCACCCTTTGCCTTGATTGACCAAGCCTTGATATTTTTTCGGTGTTTCGCTCCGTCCTTACCGTAGAAGAAGTATCCTCCTGCTACTGCTGCTGCTGCGAGTCCAGCAATTCCTGCGGTGACTGCCATAGTTTTACCTGTTGATTTTTTTGCCATGATTTTCAAATTAATTATTTAATAAAGTGACGGTGATTAGTATATCATTTTTTCTTTGCACGGGTATTCTTTTTTGTTTCTTTACCAAATAGTTTTTCAATAACGAGATCCTTAATTGCGATGATGGTAGATCGAGCCCTGATAACATCGTCATCAAACATGGTTATGATGTGTTTGATTTTTCGGGTAGTGCTAATAATATTAATCAATACAATAGCGAAGAGGATGGTGATGATTACGAAACAAATGATAATAATAAATAAAAGAATGTTTGTGGCGAGGAGTGTTTGCATGTGGCTAGTATAGCAAATATTTTTGGAAACAAAAAAGATTCGCATAGCGAACCCTCTTAGGAACATTGCCGTACTTAATGCTTATTGTTGAATCAAGCGGCACGTTTGGAGTTGTGGTTTTTTCTTTCACTTTATTTTTTTATTTATAATAGAGAAGTGTGATTTCTTTGTCAAATAAAAAAACAGTACCAAATCTTGCGAAGTGGTACCGTTAAAGAATGGGGAATACTTAGAAGTATTTAAAATTATATATTCTATCCCCCAAGGCTTGAGCCTGTTTAGGATATATAATTTTTCCAGTAAGTGTTGTTCGGGGGTCTAATTTTTGAGGAATAGGCCAATCCTCGTTTAAAAAGTTTGGAGGTAATTGTTCTTTGCGAATTTGATCTATATAGTTTTGCATGGCAACTGTTTGTTTCCCTGACTATAGAAAACCCTTGCCATTTTGTCAACAGTTCTGTAGAGTGTTAAAAAATAACTACTATGAAAACAAGAAAATTAAATAAGCGAGAAAAGTGGAAACTTTGCCAAGCGATTTGGGACATGTGTAAAGATTATGAAATAGTTGGGTCTAAGTCGAGTGAGCAGCATGATTCTTACGAAGCATTAGCGCGAAAAATTATTGCAAAGTACCCTGAAATTTCAGCTGACATGCTCCAGCCAGTTAAAGATTGGGATATTCAATTAAGGTTTGTTATAGGTAGAAAAAAAATTGAAAGCTGGACAGAACAAGAATCTAATAATTTTTGGATGTTGGGTTCAATTATCCAAGCCCTAGAAAATGTTTTGAAAAATCATAAGCCTGTGATTATTGACTATGAAAAACCAAGGCGTATGGCGTCACCACCGTTTGAGGCATATTACCAAGTAGGACATAGTGCTTTGAATGTTGGAGCTGGCAGAATTTCTGATAATCAAATGAGGCAAAGGAAAAGACCTTATCGTTAACTAAAAGCCGTTTCTCACGAAACGGCTTTTAACTTGCCATTTTGTCAATAATCAGGTAGTATAGTGCTATTAATTATTAAGACTCGATCGAGTTATTTTTTATTCACCAATTATGGAAATTCGAAACATTGCGATTATCGCACACGTGGACCACGGAAAAACAGCACTTACTGACAAGATGTTGGAGCAATGTGGTATGCGAGAGGACGGCTTCAGTATGGACAGTAACGACCTCGAACGAGAGCGTGGTATTACCATTTACGCAAAAAATACATCTGTATTCTACAAGGATACGAAGATCAACATTGTAGACACTCCAGGACACGCCGACTTCGGTTCAGAAGTAGAGCGAGTACTCCGATCGATTGACTCGGTGCTTTTGATTGTGGATGCACAGGAAGGTCCTATGCCACAGACTCGATTCGTATTGAAGAAGTCTCTTGAGTTAGGAATCAAGCCAATTGTAGTATTGAACAAGATTGATAAGCCAGGTTCAAACACAGACAAGGCTCACGATGAAGTATTCGAATTGTTCATGGAGCTTGGTGCAACAGACGAGCAGCTCGATTTCACTACCGTGTACGCAATCGGACGAGATGGTATGGCAAAGAAAAAAATGGAAGATCCTATGGTAGACCTCTCACCATTGTTTGATACTATCCTTGAAAAAGTTCCACCAGCAGCGAATGATACTACTAAGCCATTCCGCATGCAGCCATTTAACTTGGCATACGATAACTTCCTTGGACGATTAGGAATTGGACGAGTGTACGAGGGAATTGTTAAGAGTGGTCAAAATGTGAACATTGTAAACCCACTTACAGGTATTCGACGAGTTGGAAAAATTACAAAACTTTGCACATTCGAAGGAATGCAACGAAAAGAAGTAGCGGAAGCTATCGCAGGTGATGTGGTTATGATTGCCGGAATTGCAGATATCTTCATCGGAGAAACTATTGCAACGAATGCAGACGCAGAACCGTTGCCAGCTATTACTGTAGATGAACCAACTATTAAATTGGACTTCCTGGTAAACAACTCTCCATTCGCAGGACGTGAAGGAAAGTTTGTAACGACTCGACAAATTCGTGAGCGACTTGAAAAAGAACTTGAAATCAACGTAGGACTTCGAGTAGACTTCAATCCAGATCCAGACCGAGCCCTTGAAGGATTCAAGGTATATGGACGAGGAGAAATGCACATCGCAGTACTTCTTGAAAATATGCGACGAGAAGGATTTGAAATCCAAGTGTCACAACCACAAGCAATTGTGAAGGACATTGACGGAGTTAAATCAGAACCATTCGAGGAAGTTACCGTAGATGTTCCGTCTGAATTCCAAGGAACAGTAATTGAAAAACTTGGTAAACGCGCATTCATCATGAAGGACATGAAAATTCATCAGAACACCGTTCGTATGATTTTCGAAGGACCAACACGAGGATTGTTTGGATACCGAGGAGTATTCATGATTGATACCAAGGGAGAGGGAATCATTGCCTCACGATTCCTTGAATTCCGTGCATACGCAGGATTTATTGAAAAACGAGCAGTAGGTTCAATGACTTCTATGGAATCTGGAAAAACACTTGGATTCGCACTTGGAAACCTCCAAGATCGAGGACAGTTGTACATTGGTCCACAAACTGAAGTATATGAAGGTATGGTTATCGGAAATACTTCAAAGGGAGATGAGATGGTAGTAAATCCAACTAAGGGTAAGCAGTTAACTAACATGCGAGCTTCTGGAACAGATGAAACTATCCTCCTTGTTCCACCAATTCAGGTTACTATTGAACGAGGACTTGAAATGATGACTGAGGACGAATATTTGGAAATTACTCCAAAATCTACACGTCTCCGCAAGCAGATTCTCCAAGAATCTGGCCGCGCGAAAATTCAGCGAAAGGCATAAACTTTTCAACTAAAAAATACCCGCAAGGGTATTTTTTTGTGGAATTAGTCACGTGTTTATGGTATATATTAGACAGTCTTACAAGTATATTAATCTTTTATTATGAACAAGGTCTCTCAAATTGTATTCAGAGAAGATTTTATTTTAAATCTCTTAGCTAAATTGAAAACAGGGAATAGAAGGGGGATCCATTTAAACGTACTTCCTGGCAACTCTGCATCAAGATTAGATCTTAAAAAAATTGATGCCATAGAGGCTGATTTGGCGAATAATTTTTTGAACACCTTACTGACAAAAGATAAGTTTAGTTTCGAAATAAGTTTTGACGATATTCAAATTTCTAACTTATCCCAGGATGAAAAGAATGCAATATTTTTGCTTTCTCGAAAATTAAATAACATGGTGCACGAAAACGATGATCAGTTTCTTGAATTTGGTATTAAAAACTTTAGCCTTGGGTACCCGATTTTAATTAAACGTGAAGTTAATGATCCAAGTAAGGTAATAAAAGCTCCACTTTTAATTTGGAATTTAGAAATAGAAAAAAGTAAAAATAAAGTAAATAGTTGGATAATTAGTAGGAACGAAGAGTCCCCGATTCATTTGAATGAATTATTGAGGAGCTATATAGCCACAGATGCAAATGTCAACCTCGAGCAAATTTCTGAGCAGATCCTTGAAGATGGTCTCGT
>CALRGS010000018.1 GCA_943357975.1 Candidatus Nomurabacteria bacterium
TCAAAGCTTTTGATTGACCTCACCAAAATCGACCTAGAAACTTACAACTATACTTATAATTAAAAACCTATGAACCCTTACGATCACAAAACAATTGAAAAGAAATGGCAGGAGAAATGGGAAGCAGATGGGGTGTACCAGACTGCAGAAAATTCGGATAAGCCGAAGCAATTTGTGTTGGACATGTTCCCGTATCCATCGGGTGATGGGTTGCACGTAGGGCATCCACGTGGATACATGGCAACTGACGTATACAGCCGTATGAAGCGCATGCAAGGATTTAATGTCCTTCATCCAATGGGATGGGATGCTTTTGGATTACCCGCAGAAAATTATGCAATCAAAAATAAAATTCATCCACGAGTAGCAGTAGAAGAAAACATTGCACGGTTCAAGAAGCAGCTCGGGCTTATGGGTGTTGATTATGATTGGTCACGAGAAATTAATACTACTGATCCAGCATTTTATAAATGGACGCAGTGGATATTTTTACAGATGTATCACAAAGGACTTGCGTATGAATCATGGGAGCCTATTAATTGGTGTCCAGGATGCCAGACAGGTCTTGCGAATGAGGATGTAGAGAGTGATGGGACTTGTGAGCGATGTGGATCAAAGGTTGAGAAGAAGCCAATGCGACAGTGGGTGTTGAAGATTACTGAGTACGCAGACCGCATGCTTCTAGACTTGGACAAGTTGCCTAAATGGCCTGAAGGAGTAAAAGAAGCGCAGCGAAATTGGATTGGAAAGTCTGAGGGGGCTGAAATTGATTTCCTCATGCCTGGACAACCAGAGCATCCAATAAAAATATTTACTACAAGACCAGATACAATTTTTGGTGCAACATTTATTGCCGTGTCTGCTGGACTTGCAAAAGAATGGTTTAGTGTGGGATGGAAAGCTCCACAGGAAATTCAGGACTATGTCGAAAAAACTTTAGCAGAAGAAGCAGTGAAAGATTTTAAAGAAAAAGAAAAAACAGGTATTTATGCCGGCTTTGATGCGGTTAATCCAGCGTCTCAGCAACCAGTTCCGGTTTGGATTACTAACTATGTAATGAAAGACGTTGGGACAGGAGCAATTATGGGCGTACCTGCACATGACGAACGTGATTTTGAATTTGCGAATAAATACAACCTGTCTATTAAGCAGGTAATAGTTCCTGGCAATAAAATGAAGGCAGTAGTGGTTGTTCCTACTCTAGAAAACGACACGCTGTTTAAAAAAGAGTTACAAAAAGCAGGAATAGGTTTTGCTTTGGCAACAAGCACTATTAGTAAACGTGAACAAATAAGAGTTGAACTTACAAAAGAAAACCTTCAAGAGTTTATAGACCTTGTCCAGAAACATATAACGGAAAATAATTGGGTTGAAATAATTGGAAGTGAGAATATTGTTGTAAAAAAAGATGCTGTTTATAAAGATTTTCTAAACCAAGCAGATGAATGGTTTAAAAAGTTTCAAGAATGGGAGCCACTTATTCAAGGACAGAAAAACCTTTGGGATATGTTTTCAAAAAATACATTCCTTAATGAGCTTGTTTGTTATCGAGAAAGTGGGAATTTGGTAAATTCTGGAAAATTCGATGGGATGACAAGTGAAGAAGCGCAAAAGGCGATCGTTGAGTCTGTTGGAGGGAAGATGGTTTCAAAATACAAATTAAAAGACTGGGTGTTTTCACGCCAGCGCTATTGGGGTGAACCAATTCCAATTATTCACTGTGAAAAATGTGGCGTAGTTCCAGTGCCGGAAGCTGATTTGCCAGTGACATTACCAGAAGTTGAAAGTTACGCACCAACAGGAACTGGAGAAAGTCCTCTTGCGAATATTTCTGAATGGGTAAATGTTCCCTGTCCGAAATGTAATGAAATGGCAAAACGAGAAACAAATACCATGCCCCAATGGGCAGGTTCTTCGTGGTACTACCTCCGATATATTGATCCAAAAAACAATGCAGCATTAGTTGATAAGGATAAAGAAAAAAACTGGATGGATGTTGATGTGTATGTAGGAGGAGATCATGCAACACGACACTTGATTTATGCGCGATTCTGGCACAAATTCCTCTATGACAACGGCATTGTTTCAACAGAAGAACCGTTTCCACGATTGGAATTCCTTGGATTTATCCTTGCTCATGATGGACAGAAGATGAGTAAATCGAAAGGGAATGTTATTAGTCCCGATGAGGTTATTGCGCAGTTCGGCGCAGATGCATTTAGGTTGTACCAAATGTTCATTGGGCCTTTTGAGCAAACTGCAATGTGGAATGCCAATGGAATGGTAGGGACGTTACGATTTGTAGAAAAAGTGTGGCGTATCGCAGGAAAGGTTGCTGATGAGGCTAGTGATTTAGAGGTACAAAAAACACTTAACAAAACTATCAAGAAAGTGAGTGAAGATATTGAAGGGTTTAAATTTAACACAGCAGTTTCTGCATTCATGATCCTTGCAAATACGATGGAGTCTGCGACAAGTGTTTCAAAAGATGATTTCAAAAAATTTCTTCAGATCCTTGCCCCGTTCGCGCCGCATAGTACTGAAGAGCTGTGGAGTGGTTTACATGGAGAAAAATCTATTCATACTTCAGCGTGGCCAAGGAGTGATGAAAAACTAATTACTGAAGATACCGTAACCATTGGAATCCAAGTAAATGGTAAGGTTCGTGCAGAAATTGAAATTGCGCATGATGCAACCGAAGCGGAAGTAAAAGAAAAGGTTATGAATATCCCAGAAGTTATGAAATGGATAGAGGGAAAAGAGGTGAAAAAGTTTATCTTTATCCCCAAGAAGATTATTAGTATTGTTGCGTAATATTGTTGTCTCTAAAGAAACAAGGTATACTGCTTGATATGTTTACAAAAATCAAGCACTTTGTGCGTGAGCAAATTTTCTCACGCATTACAACCCACTTATCAATTTCAGGGGATTCATTCATGTACGGACTCCTTGCGGTATTAGTAATCTTAGGTCCATTGTTTTTTATTCCAGTTCGATCATTCTCGGTAAGTAGTAGTAAAGGATTTTTAATACTCTTCATTGGAGTTCTAGGGCTCCTCTCGTATGGTATTTATGTATTGAGAAAGGGAGTTTTGATATTCCCTCGACAAAAAATCTTCATAACATTACTCCTGCTGGTTCTTTCTGGGGTTTTAGGATCATTCCTTTCATCAGGATTCGCACACGCATTCCTTGGTTATGGATTTGAAACAACGTCTTGGTTATTCCTTGCACTGTTTGCTTTGATAATATTCTTTTCATACTTAGTACTTAATTCGTATCAACGAATTGGTGTGTTGTACGGCGGAATGTTCCTCGTATTCATTGTGTTTGCGCTTACACACATTCTGCGTTACTTAGTAGGACCTGCATTTGCAAACCTTGGAGTGTTAGGTGGAACAACAGCAACACTCATGGGATCATGGGGAGACCTGGGGATGTTTTTCGGACTCACGGCGCTATTTTGTGCAATAACGCTTGAACTTGCAGGACTTAAAAAGGCCGTTAAGTGGGTTGTTGCCAGTACGGGATTGGTGGCAGTAGTGCTCCTTATGGTAATGAATATTAGTATTGTATGGATCGTACTTGGCCTCGTCACCTTGATTCTATCACTGTACCTCTTCTCATTTGCCTATTGGGATACTGAAGCTCATAGTTATAAAAAAACAGAACGCGTTCCTTGGTTTATGCTCACGTTGTTTATTATTTCTGTGATTTCTATTTTCTTTGGAGGATTCTTTAATAATCTTGCATCACGGCATCAAAACCTTGCATGGAGTGATGTTCGACCATCATGGGGGATAACCTTGAAAGTGACCGAGCGATCATTTGCACACAATTTTGTTACAGGATATGGCCCAAATAGTTTTGGTGGGGCTTGGTCATTACTAAAACCAAAAGAATTATCAGGTGGAGATATTTCTCAAGCTGATTTTAATCAAGGAGTTGGATTTATTCCTACACAAATAGCAACTAATGGAATCCTTAGTGCAATCCTCTGGGTACTATTCTTTATAGGGATACTACGAATGCTTATCAGAAAAACACGAGCTGGTTTTAAGCACTCACTTGATCGTTATTTCGCAATAGGAATCGGTAGTAGTATTCTTTACTTAGGAGTCCTTGCTTGGGTGTATGTTCCGGGGAGTTACCTCTTGATACTCCTTGCAGTTCTTATTGGTGCATTTATTTCATTGTTTGATAATAATTCAGAAAAAGGGGATCGAGTGTTCTCATTTATCAAGGATCCTCGCGCGAGCTTCTTTGGGATTCTTGGAGTGACAATACTTATTGTAGGAACATTACTCCTTGGATATATTGGGCTTCGTAAAACAATTTCATTTGTTCATTATACCAAAGGGATGGTTGCCTTGAATCAAGGTAAGCCCGCTGAGGCGAATGTTGAAATTACTACTGCGACGGGGTATGCAAAACATGATATCTATCATCAGCAACTAGCGGTGTTTGCCCTTAATGATGTTGGACAAATTGCTTCAAAAGGCACTTCTGCAAATAAAGAGGCGATTTCTAGTCAGGTAGAACAACTATTTGGAATCGCGCTTGCACATGCACAGGTGGCAACTCAAATAAATAGTATAGATTACAAAAACTGGAAACTACTCGGGGATGTCTATCGAACAATGCTAAATCTCGGAGTTACTGATGCTTATGCAGGTGCTCGGGATGCTTATACAGAGGCTCAGAAAAGAAACCCGAATGATTCAACCAGAATCCTTTCCTTTGCAGAACTTGCTCTTGCTAATAAAGACGTAGAGGCTGCCCTTGGATTTATCAAGGAATCTATTACTATGTATCCGACTTCAGATGCTTATATATTGCGCGCTCAGATTCAGCTCAGTCAACAGAATAATGATTTGGCAGGGGAATCACTAAAAGCAGCAGTTGCAATTGATCCTTATAATGCAGATCTCGCTTACCAGTATGGATTATTATTGCTCAAGCAGCGCAGTTACAGGGATGCTGTTTCTATTTTCCAACGAGTAATTTCGATTAATCGAAATTACGCTATTGCATATGTGTACCTTGGATATGCTTATGAGCGAGCAGGGGATATGACTAATGCAAATCAGGTGTATAGATATATTAAGGAGAAGTTTCCAGGTGGGGATGAAGCAGTCGCAGCAGTGAAGAATAGTCAGATTGATCAGCCGGCTCCAGTAATCGACCCAATAACCCCGGATACTAAAGACACCTCAAAACTTCCAGTGAAGGGCACAGTTGCACCAACTCCCAAAAAATAATAAGATAGAGGAACTATGGTTTCAAAAATTTTCAAATTATTGAACCGACAGTCCCAAGGAATTAACGAGGCAGCCCTTCTTTTGGGGCTGTTTACGTTTGTATCCCAAATATTAGGATTGGTGCGTGATCGTTTCCTTGCAACGTACCTAGGTGCGGGGCACCACCTCGATGTGTATTATGCTGCTTTTAAGATCCCAGATTTCTTATATGTTTCAGTTGCAACGCTTGCTGCGATTACAGTACTCCTTCCGTATCTTTCTGAAAAATATGGAGCGGGGGACAAGGAGGGCCATGATAATGCTAAGAGATTCCTTGATCAGGTATTTACTGCGCTCCTCATGTTCCTTGTAGGATTAAGTGTAATTTTATTTATACTCATGCCCTGGCTTGCAAAACTTGTTGCTCCTGGATTTGATGCTGCAGCACTGCATACCCTTACAGGCCTCTCTCGAATTATGTTGATCCAGCCGATTATTATAGGTATCTCGAACATGCTCGGAAGTGTGACGCAAATGTTCAAGAAGTTTTTTGTAAGCGCCTTGTCGCCAGTATTCTATAATTTAGGAATTATTCTAGGAATTATTTTTCTCTATCCGGTATTTGGACTTACTGGCCTTGCTTACGGAGTAATCCTTGGGGCAGTGCTCCACTTAGCTATTCAAATTCCAGTACTTATTCAATCTGGATTTGTTCCAAGTCTCACCAAAAATATTTCGTTTTCTGAAATTAAATCTATTGTGCTCACTTCGATTCCTCGAACCATTGGGCTTTCCATGTCTGCATTTACCGCATTGATACTCACTTCGATTGCGTCACTGTTGGGGACGGGTTCTATTTCTATTTTTAACCTGACGAACAACATGTTGAATGTTCCGATTGGTATTGTAGGGATTTCATATTCAGTAGCATCATTCCCAACCTTGGTAAGGTTTTGGAATGGGAATAATCGGACTGAATTTGCAAAACATATTTTGGATGCGACGCGAAAAATTATCTTCTGGTCAGTTCCTATTACAGTATTATTTATAGTGCTCCGTGCACAAATCGTACGTGTTATTTTGGGATCACATGCATTTTCATGGAATGATACCAGGCTTGCCGCAGCGACGCTGGCATTGTTTGTTATTGGATTGGTTGCCCAATCACTCGTTCACTTATTTGTACGAGGATATTATGCAGCAGGGAATACAAAGAAGCCGTTGTTGATGAATTTTGCAGGGGAGGTGTTCACCATTATCCTTGCGGTAGTATTTTTACTGATCATTGGAAATTGTCCTCAAATCGCTGAATTCCTTCGTGTCACGTTGCGCCTTGGAGGAATTGAAAATATTAAAATTCTTGCGCTCCCATTGGCATTCTCGCTTGGAAATATTTTTAATTATTTTGCACTATGGTCAGTGTTCAAGAAAGATTTTCCGGAAGCCAATGCTTATCCGATTATTCGTACGACGGTCCAAACTATTGCAGCATCCCTATGCATGGGGGTAGTTACTTACGGTGCGCTTAATTTCCTCGTGCTGATTTTCAACCAAGACACTTTCTGGGGTATTTTCTTCCAAGGATTCCTCGCAGGTATTTTTGGGATTCTCATGTTTGTTACTATCCTTATCATGCTCAAGAACGAGGACATTTTCGAATTCGGCCGATCCCTCCGCCGCAAGTTCTGGAAGGCTGACGTGGTGCGTGATGTGATTGAGGTAGATAAGTAACGAAAAATCTGGTATGATGCTGGCACACGGCTATGTCTCACGACCTTAAAAAAATTAGAAATTTCTCGATTATTGCCCATATTGACCATGGAAAAAGTACTCTTGCTGATCGTATGCTCGAGATTACGCATACCATTGAAAAGCGTAAAATGCAGGACCAGGTCCTCGATTCTATGGAACTTGAGCGTGAGCGAGGGATTACCATTAAAATGCAGCCAGTACGTATGCAGTACGGCGATTTTGTGTTGAATTTGATCGACACCCCAGGACACATCGACTTCTCGTATGAAGTATCGCGCGCACTAAAGGCCGTAGAAGGCTCAATTTTGCTCGTAGATGCGACGCAGGGTGTGCAGGCTCAGACATTAACCACCCTTGAAATGGCACGTGCTCAGGGGCTCGTTATCATTCCTGCAGTATCTAAAGTAGACTCTCCAAATGCACGAACCGAAGAAGTAAAGCTTGAAATCGCGACAGTTCTAGGATGTGACACCTCACAGGTTTTAGAAGTTTCTGGACGTACAGGACAAGGCGTTGATGGTGTCTTGAAAGCGGTTATTGATCGTGTTCCATGTCCGCACGTAACTCATTCTGGTCCCAATGATTTTGCAGCGCTGGTATTCGATTTTGAATATTCAAATCACCAAGGAGTGATTGTCTATATCCGCGTCCTTGATGGAATTATTAAAAAAGGGGACTCGTTGTTATTTGCAACGGCTCAGGAAAAGTTTTTTGCGTTGTCTGTAGGAACATTTTCTCCAGTAAAAACGGAGCGTGATTTTTTACAAGCAGGAGAGATTGGCTATATCGTAACGGGAATCAAGCAGCCAGGTATTGCCTCAGTTGGAGATACGATTACGCTTTTGAAAAATCCATTACCAGCACTTGCGGGATATCAAAATCCACGACCCGTGGTGTGGGCATCAGTGTATCCAGAATCTCAAGATAGTTTTCCAGATTTAAAACACGCCCTTGCGCGGTTACGACTTTCTGATTCTGCATTTTCATATGAAGAAGAAGTTTCTGGATCATTGGGACGAGGATTTCGTTGCGGGTTTCTGGGAATGCTTCACTTGGAAATTATTACCGAGCGTTTACGTCGTGAACATAATTTGGAATTAGTAGTAACGCAACCTTCTATTACGTACCAGGTTGTCTTGAAAAATGGTAAGGAGCAAACCGTGTATTCACCGCACTTGTTTCCTAATGATGGTGAAGTTGCAAAAGTGTTAGAGCCTTGGGTAACCCTTCATATGATGACGCCGAATACATATCTCGGCGGCCTTTCGATGCTCTGTCATGAGCATGAAGGTGAGGTGGTAGATATGGCAAACTTCGGAGATGATAGAACCAAGCTTGATGTGCTCATGCCGTTGCGTGAGTTGATGCGAAATTTCTTCGATGAATTGAAATCAGTGACTTCTGGATATGCATCGATCGCGTATGATTTTGCAGAAATGCGTGAGGCGGATGTAACACGCCTAGATATTTTACTTGCTGATGATGTGGTACCTGCGTTTACTCGGGTTATTGCACGACGTCGTGCAAACGAAGAAGCTGAAGCGGCTGTTGAAAAATTACACGAGATCATGCCTCGTCAAATGTTTGAAATGAAAATTCAAGGGTTTGCTCTTGGGCGTATCATTGCTTCAAAAACTATCAAGGCGTATATGAAGGATGTGACGCAGCATATGTATGGAGGAGACATTACGCGAAAAATGAAACTTCGAGAAAAACAGAAGAAGGGTAAGAAAAAAATGGCCGATCGCGGATTTGGGAAAGTAAACATTCCCCATGATGTGTTTCTTAAGATGATGAAGAAATAACACCCCGCCGCCTTCGGCAGTCGACCCCTCTAAAAGAGGGGTTTAGAAGTGCACGTCAAACCCCCTCTTTTAGAGGGGGTGACATGAGCTTGCGAGTGACGGGGGCGTTAGAACAACTTAGTTACTCCAGCATAGAGGACTATCATCGAAACGATTACCAGAATACTCAAAAATCCCCAAACCCACCTAATACCCTTTTTGTACTTACTCGTGAAAATATTCATATCATGTAGTATAATAAAATCACCTTAAAAGTAAAGGTTTTTGGTATCTATGCGCCACCTCCTTATCCGTAAAAAATCATGGTTTCATTCACCGGTCGTAGCCATCATTCTGGTGGTTCTTGTGTTATGGGGAATAGTTTCAGTGGTACGGGCTGGATTGAAACAGCGGGAGGCTGTTAAATTGCGGGATGAGTCTCGTAAAGAATTAAGCGGCCTTGAACAAAAACAATTTGATTTAAATCAAAAAATAGAAGGGCTTTCTACGGATCAAGGATTAGAAGCAGAAGTGAGGCAGCGGTATCGCGTAGTAAAACCAGGAGAACAGTTAGTCATTGTAGTAGATAACAAAGATACGGCTGTAAACCAAACAACGAAACTTCCTCTTTGGCAAAGACTGAGACTATTTGTAGGTCTGTAGGTTTTGGTATATAATCCACATATATGAAAAAAATAGAAATTTACTCTACGCCGTCATGTCACTTTTGCCACATGGAAAAAGATTTTTTGACGTCTAAAAATATTCCTTTTATTGATTACAATGTTGCGGCAGATATGGAAAAAAGGAAATATATGGTGGAGCTGACAGGACAGATGGGGGTGCCTGTGACAGTAATCACTGACCCTGATCATCCTGAAATCCCTGCAGATATTTTTGTAGGATTTAGTCAGGACCTCATTGAACAAAAGCTAGGGTTATAGCTTTTTGTTTTCCACCTCTCCTTACGGGAGAGGTTCGACGATGAAGTCGCGGGGAGAGGTTAAGTACCTCGCTTGCCCTCATAGCTCAATGGATAGAGCAGTTCCGTCCTAAGGAAAAGATGCACGTTCGATTCGTACTGAGGGCAC
>CALRGS010000019.1 GCA_943357975.1 Candidatus Nomurabacteria bacterium
CCACTCACAAGGTCTTGTTGCCATGACTGTCTAGTACTACAGTTACCACTACCTGGTATACAAGTTGGATCCAATGTCTCTCCTGGTAGATACTGAGTTCCAGGAGGTGCTGCAAAAACGAACGCTCCGTATCCAATAATAGAGAGTACCGCAATCGCACCAATACTTAAGTTTTTTGCCTTGAACATTTTAGAAATATGATTCATGCGTAAGGTTAGTATATCAGGAAATAATATATCTAAGCAATTTTTGGGATAAAAAAAGCCCCTTGAAAAAATTTCAAGGGGCTTTCAATAGTTCGTAATAAAGAACTATTGAATGATGGCTTTTCTCGTATACCTGCCGTTAATGACAACTACGTAGACTCCGGGGGCGAGCTGGTCAACTTTTACTTTTGTACCTACATCATGGATTACCATTCTGCCAGTGACATCATACATTTCAACATCCTTTACAGGAACACTCGAAGCAATGAACAAGTAATCATCGTACACAGGGTTCGGAAATACCGTGATCGCTACATTTTGTTCAAGTGTAGGCATCGCAGTCGGCACAACAGTACCGGCCTTGATGATATTGGTGGTGATGGTCAAACTATCTGTACCACTATAACCGAATCGAGTACCGCGAAACATGTCAATTATCATCGGATTAAAAATCATCCGTGCATGAACCGAAACCCCCGCAGAAATAATTCCCGGCAGTCCAAATGTTTGAATTAAACTATCCGGAACTTCGGGAGCATGGCGTCCTGGGGCTCCGAAATCACTGGTATCATACATGTGACATGCAAATCCCGAGGTAACAAATGGTATCGTATCACCCAGAAAAATAACCGGGCCTCCAGCAGACTTCATCGTGTCGATAATGAATGGCAACGACATACTCTGGCCATTACCGAATGTTTGTGCATTGGGTGCGGCTGGAATATTTGTTTCAAGTATTCCGAGCTTGCATGGTTTACCGCTCACATGCTGAGTGTAGTACTCATCATAAAAGCGACCAATGCTATCCGTAGTAACCTTATTTGCAACTACCGCCTGCCTTACCAAACTGAATGGCTGGGATGCCATATCCGCAATGAAACGTGAGATGCTATCGATTGCAACAGCATCCCCTGACTGCGCCTCTATCCACAGATTTTCCATGGTTAAAAGTTGTTGGGCATCGAGCAGTGAAATATTCACAAACAACTCTTCCACCTGGAAACCCCAAGTGATTGACTGACCCGGAACAAGTGTAATCTTGCCCGATACGTCAGCGATTTCCTTAACCAGATTCTTGAAACTACTGAAGTATACTGTGTAGTAATACCCAGCATTATGTTCCAGAGTTACCTCGGGACACGAATCAAACTGGTTCCCAAAGCCATCAGTATACTGATAGCGGTCAACGAGTTTTTCCGGGTGAGCATGAATGTCAAAACACGACATGTAGCCAGTGACATCCGTAGCATCAACCTGCATACATGACGGCTGTCTAGGGTCGCCATCATATTTAATAGGATCCAAATCAGGCATCACGTCCAGCACCACGTGGCCGGAACCCGAAGTATCGGCCAGCGAAACACTCGACATCGTAGTCGAATCCATTAAGCCAAGTGCGTACAACATTCTGGCCGCCTGTTGTGTTTGATGTCCGCATTGCGCATCGCGCAATGATAGGTTCCATACTGTAGGAGTGTAGAACAGCTTGTTTTGCTTTTCACTCTCCCACTGATACGTCAACAGGTTTGAATTTTCATGTACAAGCAACGATTTGTTTATCAATGCCAGATTTTCCAGAACAAGGATTACAGAATCCTGCTTGGTAACCATTGGTTTGCCGAGAGGGTTATTCGTAAGTAAGTAGTTGAAGAAATTCTCTTTCGAACTTAGAATATGTTCATATCCGGGGCGGTTGAATAACACTTCGATGGTAATTGAACGGTCAGTGGTGTTGGTGAGTCCCCTTTGAAAGATGTCACCATAATTAATACTTCCGTCCGTTGGAGCAGGGAGCATTTTTTGGTCATTTTGTTGAGCACTGAGGCCCACACAAATAAACAATAAGAAGGATAGGATTTGTTTTTTCATAAACTATTTTTTTGTGATGAGCAAGCAGAATCGCTTGGTTTTACAATAGCACACTATGTCGCATTTGTAAAGAACCCTAAATAAAAACCTTCCCCAAGGAAGGTTTTTATTTATTGAAGATCAGTATCACCAAGATCACCAGGATCACTCGGCGGAATATCTCCTCCATCCGGTGGATTTTCATCTGGAATATCTCCTTGGTCAGAATCAGATTGATCATTATCAGTATCTTCACTGTCCGGATTATTGTTACCAGTATCACTGTCATTATCACTATCAGTATTCGAGAGTAATTGCTGGAGTTGCAATTCGGTCACACAAGTGTCGTTAATACATAATTGATCTGTTGCACGGAACTTACCTGCAATGATTTCCTGGATGCCATTGGCACGGTCGGCGAACCATGCAATCATGCGATCAAAGAGGTTTTGTCCGTCAATCTGCAGTGAAGCCTGATCGATTGCGTCAATTTTAATATCAAGCTCACGAATCGCCTCAACAAGGATCGGTGTCATTTGGGCATAATACACAGATTTCATTCCTTCATTGTCTGTGTCGACTAATTGTGGAAAATACTCTTCGAGGTTTTGCGCCAAAAATCCAAGCTGTTGTTTCCCGCCAGGATTTCCGAGCCAGTTATACGTTACCGTTCGTATATTTGATAGTTGCCCGAGTATGTCTGTCGGTAAGTCTTCTATATTTGTTTTTACTCGTTCATCTGAAGTACAGGCAATACCAGTACCGGTAGTGATAGTACATTGGGTAGCAGCTGAGCCGTTGATGCGAGTCACATCTATAGGTAAATCACTGCTTGATCCAATCATGAATTGATTTGCTGTAGTGTTCGTTGCCCCTGCACCGAGCGCAATTGCATTTGAAAATCCACCTGTTGAAGTATCATCACCAATTAAAATAGAAGTTCCTCCGGCGATATTATTAACCAAATCGTCACTCCCTGCAAAATATCCGATGAAAATCGAATGCTTGGCATCAGCAGCATTATTACCTGCAAATGTACCTATGAAGACTGCATCGCTTGCATTGGTAGCCTGATGTCCCGCCTCATTTCCTATAAAGTTGGAATTATTTGCATCGGTTGCATTAATTCCAGCAAGCGAACCTATGAAGTTAGAATTATTTGCATCGGTTGCACCAGCCCCAGCATTCAAACCGAAGAAGTTTGATTCGGTTGCGGCATCGGCACCTTCACCAGCCTGAAAGCCGAAGAAGTTTGAGTTATCAGCACCCGTCGCACCCGTTCCAGCCTGAAAGCCAAAGAAGTTCGAATGCTCTGCTGCCGTTGCTCCACTTCCAGCACTTTGGCCGAAGAAGTTTGAGTTGTTTGCTGCGGTTGCCGTAAGTCCAGATTCGAATCCGAAGAAGTTTGAGTTGTTTGCTGCGGTTGCATTCTGACCAGCGCTTAATCCCATAAAGTTTGCATTGAACGCCGACGATGCGGCGCGTCCGGCATCTTCACCAAAGAAGTTTGAGTCATTGGCATTGATTGCACCATTTCCAGCATTGAGTCCTAGAAAGTTTAAATGATTAGCGCCAGTAACATTGAGTCCGGCATTTTGTCCAAGCAAGTTTGAAAACGATGCATTCGTTGCACCACTTCCGGCATCTGTACCAAAAAAGTTTGAGTCCTGAGCAGCAGTCGCACCGTTACCTGCATTCTCTCCGAAAAAGTTTGTATTCACTTGGCTCGCGCTTGAACCACCTGCACCTAAACCAAAAAAAAGCGCATCCCCATCCGCACTGATAAATCCTGTCTGTGCGTTATTAGTCCGAAACTGCAATGCAACGTTGTCTGTCGTACCCATAAAATTAGTAGCACCTCCGTCAGTCCCGGCATTCCCCGTACGACCCCAAGAGTTTCCTCCTATAAGGTTCCACTGGCTTCCATCATATGTATATGCTGCACCACTTGTTTCGTTAATATAGAAAATGGGATCAAGTCCAAGCGGAGAAGACGCAGGGGCTCCCGAATCCCTTTCAATTTCAACAATCTGCACATAACAATCTGTATCTGCTGGACCTGAACAATCTAAAGGGAAGTCTGCTGCGGGGTCTAGTGTTTCACCAGGATTAAAGGGACTTGCAGCAATCACAAAAATACCCTGAGCACACAAAAGTGTGATGGTAAGAAACATGAACAGATACTTATTCTGTACAAGAGATTTCATATGATAGGTACAGTATAACGCACAAAGTCAGCCTTGTGCAAACTTATTTCACTTGAAACACTGCCCGCACGGTTACACTAATTTCCTTATCAATTTTACTGGTATCATACTGCCCGTAATCACCATTATCCACGGCCCCCTTAGATAACACCTGCACTACCCCACTCGAAGCCGATTGAAGTTTACCAACTGCCTGACGACTTGATTTTGCCATTGCTGCAGCACGTGCACGAGCATCTGTAATCGCATCCGTAAGGAGGTCTACTCGCGCATCGGCTAGTTTTGAATAGTAGTATTCGAGTCCGTTTGACTGAAACAATACTCCTTGGTTCACAATATCATCTACATGTTTCGCAATATCAGTAACCTTCTGCACTTGATCGGAATTAATTTCAATATTTTGCATCAAGGTATAATGCTTTGGATCGTTCACATTTTGACTATAATCCTGCATGAGTGATACCGGAGTAATAGTAACTGATTTCTCATCAATACCATTCTTTGTAAGGAATCCTTGTACCATTTTCAAATCTGTAGCAAGTTGTGCATATCCTGATTTAATTTCTGACTCTGAAACATTTCGTGTAACACTTGATCGCCAGATAACATTATCTGCAACTACTGACATTCGCGCAGATCCCGTTACGCTTAAAGTATTTCCTCCCACAGTTTTTGTAGTGTAGAAAATCCCACCAATAATTACTGCGACTACTAATGCTCCTCCTAGAATGACCTGCCCCGCATTGTTATTAAAGTGTGTTTTTATTTTTTCCATAGAATTTAAACTTGGTTTGTAATGGTGCAAGTATAGCATAAACAAAAAACCCCTCACGGGGAAATTTTGCTGTGTCCTGCATCATTTTATATGGAACAGGATTATTTTCGCGCCTTGATGATTTCATCTGCTACGTTTCGTGGAACGATGTCGTAACGAGTGAATTCCATGGTGAATGATCCTCGTCCTTCGGTCATAGATCGAAGTGAGTTCATGTAACCAAACATTTCTGCAAGAGGCATAATCGCTTTAACTGCTTTAACCATTCCTCGATCATCAACCCCTTCGATAATTCCTCGCTTTGATGATACGTTTCCGGTAATATCTCCGAGGAATTTCTCAGGGATGGTTACTTCTACCTTCATCATTGGCTCAAGGATTACTGGTGACGCCTTGGCAAGAGCTTCTTGCATTGCTTGAGAAGCTGCAACCTTAAAGGCAATTTCACTTGAGTCTACATCGTGGTATGACCCATCGAAAAGGTCTGCGGAAATGTTTACCATCTGGTATCCAGCAAGTACTCCTCGCTGCATTCCTTCCTTGAGACCCTTTTCAACAGGAGCAATGAATTCCTGTGGAATAGCTCCTCCCTTGATGTTGTTGATGAATTCAAATCCTTCTGAACGCTTCACATTCTTTGCAAGGTCCGCAGGATCAATGGTGAGGTCCATAGGTTTGATGCGAATTTTCACATGACCGTATTGTCCCTTACCTCCTGACTGCTTCACATACTTGTTATCAACTTCAGCAGTTCCGGTGATAGTTTCCTTGTAAGCTACTTGAGGTCGCCCTACGTTAGCTTCTACGGTAAACTCTCGCTTCATACGATCAACAATAATATCAAGGTGTAATTCTCCCATTCCCCAAATAATAGTATCCGCTGTTTCAGGATCTGTAGTTACTCGGAAGGTTGGGTCTTCTGCAGCAAGTCGGTTCAAAGCCATACCCATCTTTTCCTGGTCAGCCTTGGTCTTTGGTTCAATCTTGAGACTTACTACTGGTTCTGGGATCTTGATTTCTTCGAGTACGATTGGTCGCGCTGGATCACACAAGGTGTCTGATGTTGTAGTTTCTTTCAAACCTACTGCTGCGGCAATGTCTCCTGCAAATACTTTTTTCACTTCTTCTCGCTCGTTCGCATGCATACGAAGGATTCGTCCAATACGTTCCTTGTTTCCTGTTCGAGCATTGTATACATAAGATCCTGATTCAAGGGTTCCTGAATACACTCGGAAGAAAATCAACTGTCCTACGAATGGATCTGTTGCAACTTTAAATGCAAGTGCTGCGAATGGATCACTGTCAGATGCATTTCGGAATTCTTCAGCTCCGGTATCTGGATTGAAACCTTTTGATGGTGGAATATCTGTTGGTGCTGGAAGGTAATCAACTACTCCGTCCAACATAAGTTGTGCTCCCTTATTTTTAAGAGCTGTTCCTGTAAACACGGGAACGAGTGTGTTCGCAATCGTTGCCTTTCGTGCAACCGCTTTGAGTGCACCAATGTCAAACGAGGTCTTCCCATCAAGGAACTCCATCATCATCGCATCATCATGTTCAACAATTTTTTCAATGAGAATTGCATGATACTTTTCAGCATCAGCTTTGAGATTTTCAGGAATGTCTTTCTCGATCACATCAGTTCCCATGTTTCCTTCGAAGTAGTATGCCTTCATTTTCAAGAGGTCAACAACTCCTTCCATGTTTTCTTCTTCTCCGATTGGAATTTGGAATCGAACGGCATTTTTGGTGAGACGGTCAAGAATCGATGCAAATGATCGTTCAAATGATGCTCCGGTTCGATCAAGCTTGTTGATGAAACAGATTCGTGGCACCTTTCCTTCATCGGCATAACGCCAGTTGGTTTCAGACTGTGGCTCTACTCCGGCCACTCCGTCGAATACCACTACCGCACCGTCGAGTACACGCAAAGATCGTCGTACTTCGATAGTAAAGTCGATGTGTCCTGGTGTGTCGATAATGTTGAATCGGAATTTTTTAGCAGTGTCCTTCTTGTCATCAATATAACTTGGGGTCCAGAAACAGGTGGTTGCAGCTGAGGTAATGGTAATTCCTCGTTCTTTTTCCTGTTCCATCCAGTCCATGGTAGCTGCACCTTCGTGCACTTCTCCAATTTTGTGGGACATTCCGGTATAAAACAAAATACGTTCAGAAACAGTGGTTTTACCCGCATCGATGTGGGCAATAATTCCAAAGTTTCGTGTCTTCTCCAATGGGTAATCTCGGTTCATAAATAAATTAAATGATAATATTTTACAATGTCATAAATAACACTGCCAAATAAGGGTCCTGAAAATCTCTAATAAGACAGCCACTATAACCCGAAAACCCCCTTTTTGCAAGGGAACAACTACCTTCATCAGGAGGGTACTTTATCGTTTTTTTATTTAAGCCCGCGCAACTACGATCTTCTGAGCCTGAGCCCGGGTGAGCAAAATATTCTCAAGCTCCTCAATCATTCCTTGATCCATATCATCAAATGAAACCTTGTCGGCATGAGCAGCATCCTTCTCGTCAGAAACCATATCCACCACACAGGTCCCTACCCCTAATATTTGATCTAGAATACCTCGATTATGGGAAACATTATTAATATATCTCAACGGAAAACTATTTTCCTGTTTCAAAAGGAAGCCTTTTTTCACAATCAAGGCATTTTCGGTTACTTGAAATTTCGTAGTTAAATATTCAATCCATGCAATGACTATTTGAATCAGCGCAAACAGTGCCGTCGCACCGATACCAATTATCGGTATCCAGGTACTCAAACTAATTCCTACCATTGATCCGATTTGCATCACGACCTCATGATTTCTCTGACCTATAATAACGATCACAATAACCAGTATGAGGAGCACCAGGAGCATGCTTTTAACTATTTTTGCAATAAAGCCTTTGACCCCAAAGGTATACATCAGGCCGTCTTGGATAGTATTCATGGTATTCATTGTGACACAAGATATTTAATTTTCAAACAATAGTAGCAAGGATTATCCATTCCGTTTATAATCAAAACCTTGGAGCCTTGCGGCGTAGTATTTCTTCTATTGGCAAGACCATGCTTTTTGTAAAGAAAAAAATCTCTACTAAGAAAGCCACTCATAGCCCCAAAAAAGTCTTTTGCAGCAAGAAAGACCCTTTCGGGATCTTTCTAATTAGAGGTATTTTCCAAGTTTATGATAAATATACTGACTATTACCGCCACGAGCAGCTAGTTTCTCCGCCTCATTATTCAACATTTCTATCGCTTTATCTTTTTGCCCAGTAGCCATATAAGCTTTTGCCAATCTATCCTCATCAATTCCTGTAGAGGTATTTTTTGATCTGAGATCTTCTTGATAGACTATTGCTTTTTTATAGCACTCCTCAGCTTTTTCTCTATTCCCAGCTTTTTCATAAGATTCACCAGCGCTTTCTAATTTACTACTATTTTTTTCCCATTTTTTTGCAGATTCTTCCCACATTTGCTTAGCCTTCTCTGAATTACCCAGTTTTTCGTATACCCCAGCTATACCGGAATAATTCTTATCAGAGTCTGGTATCTTTTCATTAATTTCCAAGTATTTTGCTAATGATTTATTCATACCTTCCTTATCCCCAAGCTTCTCCTGTATGCTTGCTGCGTGGAAATAATTACCACCCCGATAAGCAGGATCGTCAGTATATTGCATTTGCCCAAGACTTTTTTCCCACAACTCTTTTGCTTTTCCCTTGTTTCCTAATTCAGAATAATAATCGGCTGACCAATCAAGAAAACCTCTCTCTTCGTAGTCTTTTGCAAGAGCTTCTTTAATCTTGTTTGCCTCTTCAATATTCCCAAGCGAATTATAAACATCAAGTTTTTCAGACATTGGAACCCCAGAACTACCCACGATAAGTTCTCGTGAACTATTCACTTTTTCTTTTAACTCTTCTAAACTGAGAGGTTTTTCTTTGCTCTCTTTTACAGACTCATTTTTACTACTGAGACCAGTGTTTGAGTCCGATGTTGTTTCTTCTACCACCGCCTCAGCATTTTCTACTTTCTCATTAGCGCTTTCAGTAAGGTCTTCTAAAGATCTCCTTGCATCAGTAAGCAGGGTAATTTTGATAGTTAGATTATCTGCATTTATCTTATTTTGTTCAATACTTAGATCAGTCATATTACCAATAAGCATTTTTTTATCCAAACGAATATTGTTATCAACCATTTTCAACATCTGATCTTTTACATAATCAAATCTTTGACTATCCTCTAAATCTGTTTGATGTTTTTTTGACTTCTCTAACAATTCCCAAAACTTTTTTTGAATCAACTCGGCACTATTTTCTTTCGCAAAGTAATCAACCTCGTTTGCAGGTTCAAATTGAAAAATATCAGCTATTGGCACAAGAGTAGGCTCCTCACCCTCAGTCCCTCCATTCGGCGTTTCTTCTACCACCGCCTCAGCATTTTCTACTCCCTCATTCTTTTCTTCAAGTCTTTTATTTAATTCTTCTTCAGAACCACCCAAATCCGTAACCTGCGCCACCTGATTCTCAGTAGCCCCTGCCTCAGCATTTTCAACAACACCATCATAGGTATCTTTTTTGGCTTCTAAATCATCCATCTGTTGTTTCAGTGATTCAAATTCAGTAAAATTTGCTGAAATCTCCCCTTCTTGTTCAGCCTCATTTATCTTTTCCTGCAAAGATGTTTTTGCTTTTTCAAAATCTCCGATTGCCATAAAATTATGATTGTTGATTAGTTACCCC
>CALRGS010000020.1 GCA_943357975.1 Candidatus Nomurabacteria bacterium
CAGGATGCCGATGTGGTAATGTTCATCCATAGTGATGATGCATTCAAACCTAAGGACGAGCGTACAAATATCAAGAAAATTATTGTTGCCAAGCATCGTAATGGTGCGACCGGTGACCTCGAGCTCTTCTTCGATGCTGCCAAGACAACATTCATGTCTGTTGAAAAAAATAGTTTTGACAGTTATGGGCCACAAATGCCATCAGGATCAGATGATTTCTAACTCCACCCCTACCCCCTCCTCTTAGCAAGAGGAGGGGAACCGAACCCATGAATAACCCTATCGATGAACTCGCGAATAGTTTTATGAAATTTCCAGGAATTGGTCGCAGACAGGCCAAGCGTTTTGCGTATTTCATTATTCAATCAAACCCAAGTTTTTCAAATAAATTATCAAGTCAGATTTTATCCGCGCAGAAAAATGTAAAGCTTGATCCTGTGAGCTATCAGTATTTCTATTCTGAAAACCCAAGCGAGAAATACTCTCCGATTACCTTGGATACTTCGCGCGATGCGCGGTTGCTGATGTTGGTAGAAAAAGACGTAGATATTGAATCCATTGAAAAATCTCATGCGTATCACGGGTATTATTTTGTACTCGGTGGCCTGGCCCCCCTCCTTGATACGGAACTTGATCAGACTATTCGTATTCGTGAGTTTATGAAATTAATAGAAACGAAGTCTCTCGTTACAGATGAGTCTCAAAAACTTACTGAGATTATTTTTGCCCTGGCTGCAAATCCTGAGGGTGATCGTACAGCAGATTTGATCAAACAAAAAATCGCACCTTTGCAGGAGCGATTTCAATTCAAGGCGTCTCAGCTTGGTCGAGGGTTCTCGACTGGGACTGAGGTTGAATATTCTGATGCGGATACTCTTGCGAGTGCGCTTGAAAACAGAAGGTAGTTTAATCAGGAATCTTAAGTTCTTTTTGGATTATTTCCCAAAGTGGTCCGGTTCCGGCAATAGTTGCTGGCGATTGGGTTGTCCTGAGGATTTCTAAAGCGGCTTCTGGTGTAATACCACCTAATCCAACTTTTAATCTGTGAGCTATTCCTACAAAAACCTCATTCGAATATTTTACTACTTGTAAGGAACTAAGTAGTTCGCCTTCCGTGGAAGTGTGATCTTCTAATTCCAAAACACGTTTTAAATGTGGGAGTATTTCCATAAGACTATCAATTCTGTTGAGTTCATGTTTGAAGACCTTCTTTTCGTTTGCCATAGAGATTCTATTTTAGTTTAAGAAAATAATACCATATGTAAACAAAAAAGCAAGCTATTACTTTTTACACAAAAAAACACCGCCCTACAAGTAGATTAACTTGCAGAGCGGGGCATAAATACCGTGTGTTCTATTTAAAAACCAAGAAGATATCTAGGACATACGCCTACAGAACTGTTTTGACCAGTTCTTGTTTTTTCCGAAACAAGAACCGAACAATAATGCTTTCCAAACGCAGTTTGATCCTAGTGCTCAAGAAAGCGGAAACTTTCAGAAGCATCCCTTGGTCTAAAAGAACTTTAGATTTATTTTTCTCTCAGAGAGTATAGCATCTCCCTGTATACTTGTCAAGACCCTCGATAACTATCTTGTGCATAAACAAAAAAGCGGCTTCTAAAGCCTGCTTTTTGCAGAAGAGGCCTAGCCACTACTCTTTTGGTCGCATGATCGGGAAGAAGATCACGTCGCGGAGGTTGTCTTGTTCCGTAAGGATGGCCACTAAACGGTCAATTCCCATCCCAAATCCCGTCATAGGAGGCATTCCGTGCTCCATAGCGGTTAGGAATCGCTCGTCGATTTCCATGGCCTCAGCATCACCTCCCTCCTTGGCTTCAGACTGTGCTTCGAGAAGTTCCCGTTGAACCGTTGGGTTTACAAGCTCTGCATATTGATTAGTGATTTCTGCTCCTGCAATAATCAACTGTGCAACACGCGCAGTTCCATCGGTGTTCTGCTGTGCGAGGGGTTTCAATTCCCCAGGATAATCCATCACAAATGTTGGATGAATAATGATATTTCGTGAAGACTTTTTATAAATATGATCAAGGAGATTCGCTTTACCTGTAGATTTAATTTCATCAGGACTCATTCCCCATACTTTTGCAGCAGCTTGAATTTCTTTAAGGCTCGCTGTTTCCATGTCGAGGCTAGCATTTTCTTTGAGTAAATCTCCAAATCGTACCTTTGACCAAACACCACCAAAATCTACCTCTACGGCATTATCATCTTTATCTTTCACCATAAAGCTCATTTTGCCTACCACGTCGCGTGCAATACCTCTCAAGAGTTCTTCGGTCCAAGCCATATTTGTTTCAAGAGTCTCGTATGCTGCGTACCATTCAATCATAGTGAATTCTTGGAGGTGGGTTGGATCAGATCCTTCATTGCGAAAATTCTTTCCAATCTCGTAAATACGGTTATATCCAGCAGTCATCATGATCTTATGTTCAAGCTCAAGAGAGATACGGAGTACCATATCCATATCATAATCGTTATGGTGAGTATCAAATGTTTTCGCCATCGCACCACCCGCCTGGTTTTGCAAAATAGGGGTTTCAACTTCCAAGAATTCTTTGGTATCAAAAAAGTCTCGAATGTATTTAATAACTTTCGAACGAGTTTCAAAACGTTTGAATACTTCTGGTTTCATCAAAGCTTCGAGGTATCGCTTACGGAGGCGTTCCTCATCGTCTTCGATGCCATAATGTTCTGATGGAATAGGAAGCAGAGATTTCGTTGCCATGATCCAGTCAGTTACCAATACACTTGGTTCACCTCGCTGAGTTGTAAAAGGGGTTCCAGTTACAGAAACAATGTCGCCAATATCTACGGTTTCTCCGAAGAGCGTAAAAATACCTTCCTCGATCTCGTCCTTCTTGAAGACTACTTGGAATTTTTCTGTGCCATCAAAAAGGGTTGCGAACATAATAGCCCCTTGTCCTCGGAGTGACATAATACGCCCAGCTACAGAAAGGGGTGCCCCTGCAGTCTCAAGTTTTTCAAAATCACTTTTCAATTCTGCGAGACTCAGGTCACGCGGAACACTTGCTGGAAATGGGTTCATTCCAGCCGTTTTTAACTGCTCTAATTTTTCAAGACGAACGTCTCGTAACTCTGATAGTGATGCCATATAGGTGGATTCTACCATATTCGACTTATTTTTTCCATAAGAATAGAGCCCTTTCCCGAAAATTCGGAATAGGGCTCTTTTTAATACCTTGCTAAAAATAGCGGCTCGTTACTTTTTGTTAAAAAATACTTTTTTCATGGCGTTAGATTTAACGGTTAACAAAATAAAATTAAGAACAGAATGAGTATAGTAAAAACAATAAAACCTGTCAACCGACAGGTTTTATACTACACTCAGAATCTCATAATCAACATCCCCTCGGGGTGTGGAAATAGTAACTACTTGCCCAACAGTTTTTCCAAAGAGTACTTTTCCTAGTGGTGAATCTATTGAAATTTTGTTTTGGTTTATATCTGATTCAGTACTACCTACAATCAGGAATGTTTTTTCTAAATTATCAATAAGATTTTTGACCATCACTGTCGCCCCTAATTCTACTTTATGAGAACCCGTTCGTTCGATGATTTGTGCGTGTCTCAGTATTTTTTCAATATATTGAATACGAACTTCATTTTTCTTTTGTTCATCACGAGAGGATTCATACTCAGCATTTTCTGGTAAATCTCCCAAATCAAAAGCGGCCAACACTTTCTCTAGGATCTGGGGGCGGAGGGTGAGCTTGCGGTCTCGGAGCTCTTTTTCCAGTTCAGTCTTTTTGTCTTGTGTTAGATATTCATTCATACTTTTATATACCGTATTAAGAAACACTCAGAATCTCATAATCAACATCCCCCCGGGGTGTGGAGATAGTAAAACTCTGTCCTGCTAATTTTCCAAGCATAGCACCACCGATTGGCGAACTGGGAGAAATTTTGTTTTGCGCAATATCAGCCTCTACGTCGTCAACAATAATAAATGTTTTCTCTGCCCCATCAGCAAGTTTTTTAACTACTACAGTCGCACCAAGCTCTACCTTACTAGAACCTGATCGTTCGATAACCTTTGCCGTTTTCAGGATAGCCTCGATTTGCTGAATGCGTCCCTCATTTTTTCCTTGCTCATCACGAGAACTTTGGTACTCTGCATTTTCTGAAAGGTCACCCAAGGCTCGCGCAGCCTGAAGACGTTCCCCGATTTCAGGACGAATAGCCGACTTGCGGTGTTTCAATTCAGTCTCCAATTCAGCCTTCTTGGCCTGGGTGAGGTATTCGCTCATAAAGGTACTTTATCATAAAAATTTTCTTTTACAAATAAAGCACCCCCTCGTCCGAAAAATCGAACTAAGGGGGGTTTTCGCTACGCGCACATCGCTAGGTTGTTACACCGGCACCGGCAGTTGCAGCATTTTCGCTTTTCAATCTTTTAAAATATGACTTGGCTTTCACGCGGCCAGGCGGTGCACCGGAGTGCGTGTTTATAAAATCCTTGTTCATAGTGAATGGATTTAAAGGGTTAAGAAAAAAGATGAAAAACTAAAAACCCCTTATTCTGTAAAGAAATTCGGGTTATTGTTCCAAATCCAGTCAAAAACCTGTCGGGTTACGTAGGTTGCCCCTGTCTCATTTGTAGATTTCGCCTTGTCCATTACAATCACAAACGCATACTTAGGATTTTCATACGGGAAAAATCCTGTAGACCAAGAATTCATAAAACTATTTTTGGCTCCCACCTGCGCAGTTCCTGTTTTGATTGCCGCGTGTACAAAAGGAACATTTGCAATTTGTGCAGTTCCTTCAGTCACCGTTTTACGCATGGCATCATGAATAACGGCATACCATTTCGGATCAATACCTGTGATGCGTGTGGGAGGATTTGTTTTTGCAAGAGGATCTTTGGTGACATAAGGTTGTACCAAATCTCCATTATTTGCGATGGCTGCAACAGCGCGAACCAGTTCAAGGGTGGTTACTTGAAAACCAAACTGCCCAATGGATGAGTTGTACGTATCACCGAGACGCCAAGTTCCATCGCTTGGAAATGTTTTTAATTTCCATTCTGGGCTGGGAACATTTCCTGTAACTTCTCCGTCTATATCGATTCCTGTTTTTTGATCAAGTCCAAATTTACGAATATAATCATCAATCCTTGAAATTCCTAAACCATTCTGGTTTCCATATCCTCCACCGATTGAATAGAAAAACGTGTTTACAGATTCAGCAAGAGCTTTGTACACATTGGTTACTCCGTGACCACCTTTTTTCCAATCACGGAATGTTTGTGGCTTGGTTGGATCATACCGGTTTGGAATTTCTACTTGCCCCGTAGAGAGTATTGTAGTATTTGGAGTAATGATACCTTCATTGAGTGCACCCAAGGCTAAATACGGCTTCACGGTTGATCCTGGAGTATATAATCCTGACATGGTTCGATTGAGGTACACATGACGTGGATCAGTAGCATAACGTGCGATAGTTGCATAATCATCACCATGAGAGAGAATGTTCAAGTCGTATTCTGGATAACTGGTCATAGCAATAATTTCGCCAGTATGCACATCCATCATGACACCAGCACCCCCTTCGAAACCTTGGGTGTCTGCGAGTTCGCGAATGGCGCGGTACATTGCAGATTGAATACCGGCATCAATGGTAAGGGTTACATTGGTTCCTTGAATAGGTTTGGTTACCAAATTTTCCGAAAGGATGTGCTGATTTGCGTCGAGTTCAATAATTTTCTGGCCATTTTCTCCAGCCAATAACGTATTCCATTTTTTCTCGATACCTGCTTTTCCGAGAATGCTGTTCTGCCAGAAAAATCCCGAGGAATCTTTTGTGGGATATCCCACATAGCCAATCAAATGTGCAAATCCTGGGTCGGTGATATAGTCACGCACTGAAAAAGGCTCGCCTTCGGTGTTGACCACATTCCATGCAAGCTCCTTGCCATGACGATCATAAATAACTCCACGATCGGCAAATGTTGGAGTGTGGTGTAATCGATTATTCTCACTCTTAGTAAAATATTTTTGACCATGTACCATCTGAAGGCGTACCAACTGAACGATGAAGATCGTTCCGATAATTCCAAAGACAATCATGGCGGCAGTAACTGTTTTTCTCGGAATCGATTTTTCAATGAGGCCTTCGAATTGTTGCGTATCAAAACCAGACACGTTTAAGGTGTCCATGAAAATTTCATCGGGATCGATAGAGTGTGTATTGATACGTTTTTCTCTCTTGAAAAAATTGAACATAGATTAACGAGTATTTATTTTTGTTTTTATAAGTTCAGCAACAAGGAGTGGGGTGGTAAAAATCCCAGTATGTATTAAGTGGTAGTACCAAGAACCATTTACACCACCAAACAGTACGTCGTACAGAACACCGAAGAATATAATTTCTAAATACCACGGGAACAAGGCGGCTCCAATAATTCCAAATAGCAACGTCACCCACCATGGAGCAATAAATACAAGCGCAATAACTATAATGTCCCAAACAATCCGTTTCCACATAGATTTATAAATCAGGAGTCTGGCTGTCTCGCTCAAGGATGTTGGTATTATAAGCTGCTGCAGCATCTTCAATATCAATAGGGATACTCATTTTACATTCAACATTTTGACACTGCATAAAACCGCCGACCTGAATTACTTCAGATCCGCAAATTCCACACACAAGGTTTGGGTGATCTTTTGAGAATGGCATATGGGTTGATTATAGCACTAACGCCCCCGTCGTGCTACCACACGTCAAAACCCCTCTTTTAGAGGGGTCGACGACGCAGTCGCGGGGGCGTTATTTCTTTTTAGCTGCGACTTTCTTCTTCGCTGGAGCTTTAGCTACTTTCTTAGCGGCTACCTTTTTAATGACAGGAACTACTTCTTTTGCTTTTACTGTAGGAGTTGCTGTAACTACTACTGGTTTGTTACCAATAATCGCAAGAACTTCTTTCATTTGGGCACTGAGGCCGGCTACTTGAGCTTTAAGCTCGTCAATCCGACGATTGTTTCGTTCGTCTACTACTGGAGCTACTGGACGCGCTGTTGGTCCGAAGTCTCGCTGTGGTCGATCATTTCGATCAAAACGTGGCTTTGGGGCAAAGTTTCCTGACATAGATTCCTTCTGTGCACCGAAACAGTCATTACAAAATACGGGCTTCTCACCATTTGGTCGAAATGGAACTTCACATGCTCGTCCACATTCTGAACACTTTGTTGGAAACATTTCCTTAGGCCCCTCGTCTCGTGAACCAAATCGTGGCTTGTTGTTGAATCGTGGTCGATCACCACCTCCAAAGCCTCCTCGGTTGCCACCACGGTCACCTCCTCCGAAACCGCCTCGGTTTCCTCGATCGCCTCCGCGATCACCAAATCCTCCTCGTTTAAAATCGTTCATGTGTTTATTTATAGGTATCCGTAGTTAGTAAGTGAATACTTGACTAGTATACATATTTATGGGGGAAAGTAAAGGGGGTGATTTGACAGGGGGAGGATAATAATTTACTCTAAGTAAAAATAACAGACTATGTCCAACAAAAACGAAAACAGATTCATTTTTCTCAAAACGGAAGTAAGGAGTATTCTCAATCTTCGTCATCAAATTTTAAGACCTAATAACCCACCAAAAGATGCCGAGTTTTATGGTGATAATGAAATGGAAACATTCCACTTCGCTCTACATATAGCTGGAGAGCGTGAACCGGTTTGTTGTGTAAGTTACATGCTTGTCCCCTACGAAGATGGTCAGGATGCTTACCAACTGAGAGGCATGGCAACGGCTGAAGTATGGCAAGGCAAAGGCTGCGGCAAGGAAATTGTTGCCAAGGCACAAGAGCTTATTATGCAAAATACAGGCATTACCCGTTTTTGGTGTAAGGCCCGCGAAGAAGCCATTGTTTTCTATGAAAAGCAGGGATGGAGAGTTGCCTCTGAGTTATTTAATGTTGAAGGTGTCGGTCCGCACAAAACAATGACCTTTGGTATTTAGTCTATAAAATTAAATACCAAAAAAGCCTCTCGTGAAAACGAGGGGCTTTTTTATATTGGCTCTTCAACTCTAAGTATCCAATTACCTTCAACATAGCTTGCTGTATCATACCCAGCACAAGGTATGCCATTTTCAGATAAAAATAAAACATTAATTTTAATTTCACCGCTGCCGTTGTTTGTAGTGTCGTTTGGTCGTGTGTAAGAATATTCAATAGTTGTATTATCAGGGTTGGTTACAACAATGTCCCACTGATAGATCCCCTGCTTGTCCTCGAGTGGCTTCTTAACATTCTCAAAGTTGGCACCTTTGGTAAGCTCTTTAAAAGTAGCTAGAATATGTTCTCTGGTTGGGATAGTTTCGTTGCTATATTCGAGGTTAATTTTCAGATCAAAATTATGTTGGCCAAGGCTAAAAGCACCACCACCTAACTTTTTTATTTCCCGAACCTTTTCCAGGAATACTTCAGGTCCAGTTTTTGGGGGTGGGATAACCTCAAATTTTTTTTCACTTTCCTCAAAAGAAGCACGCACCTCTTCACTTGCACGTATAATCTTGTCTTTACCATTGATTAAAACTATTTGGGTACCTCTTCCTAGTTGTATAGTACGAATTTCACCGCTTCTCAGTTTACGATAAGCTTCTTTCATCCACTCAGCGTTTGCTTGAGCGTTCTCAGATCGCGGCATAATTATCGTTTCTTTATTAAATCTTTCCGCATCAAAAGTTACCCTTGTAGGAGGTGTAGACTTTTCGATTTTTGGTGAAAGTTTTGGAGGTTTATCAAACATAAATAAATTATAGCAGCACATCCTCAAAATTCACAATACGGTCTTTTGCGTTCACATCGATCCCCTCTTTTTTATAAAGCTTCATCCGTTCTGCACGATGCTTTGCATCAACCCAAATTTTTCCACCGGCATAGACGATGCGATGAAATGGAATGTTTTTAATTCCTTGAGTATACGCCTTGCCAAGGATTGCGGTGATACTCTGCGCGGCCATACCCCCAGAACCTGCTGCACGAGCAATCCGCCCGTAGGTGGTAACCTTGCCAGGCGGAATAGAAAGCGCGATTTTTATGACACGTTCAGTGAAGGTAGAGGACGGAAGATTTTTTAAAACTGGTTTTTTCATAATGTAAGATATATACCCATATCCCACAACCTCGGTATTGTTAAGCAACAACTTGTGCACAGTGCGAACAACGTCTCGCCTCAAGGGGGATTTCACTTGAACACTCATTACATTTTTTAGTGGTTGGATCAGCAACAGGTTCTTTACTTGATTTTGCAATAAGCATGTTCATTGGTTTAACAACAAAAAAGAAAACGGTGCTTGCCACAAGGATAAATGAAATAAGAGCGTTAATAAAATGACCGTACATAAACTGGCTACCATTTATAGTGAACACCAGTCCAGCAAAATCAGGAACTTTGGCAATAGCCGCTATTAGTGGGGTTAGGAGATCAGAAACAAGGGCTGTAACAATTGTGCCAAAAGCCGCACCAATAACAACACCGACTGCTAAGTCGACTACGTTTCCTCGAAGTAAAAATTGTTTGAATTCTTTAAGCATGCATAAGTTGATTACTCGTTAATAATACATACTATGACATAGGTATTATCCAAAAGTAAAGGTGAACGC
>CALRGS010000021.1 GCA_943357975.1 Candidatus Nomurabacteria bacterium
ATTCCAAAAAACTTGGTCCCTCTAGATAATCGTATCAGTGTAAAAACTACGGCGCTATGCCTTACAGAGCCAGCTGCAAACGCCCTTGTTGCAATGGTAGGTGATATGGAAAAAGAAGGATTAAGTATTACCATGACTTCTGGATTCCGTAGTCGCGACGTTCAGACCTCTATTCACAGCGCAAGCGCCCCAACGCTCACCGTTACTTCTGATACTGGTTCTACTAAGTATCCTTCTGTGGCGCTTCCTGGACACTCTGAGCATCAATTAGGGGTCGCACTTGACCTCAAGTCTGGAAGTGATCCCACGTTCTCGTATGATAATTTTAAGAACTCACCAGAGTATGCATGGCTTTCTAAAAACGCCTGGAACTATGGATTTATCCAAAGCTACCAACCTGGTACTGAATCTATCACGGGATACATTGCTGAGTCTTGGCACTATAGATACGTTGGCAAGGATCACGTAGAAGAAATTCGTGACCAAGGAATTAGCACGTATGAGTATTTGAAGAACCTTTAACCGTACCACCTCCGCACGACCTCGTCGTGTCGCTCCTCCTATAAACAGGAGGAGGCACCTTATTTAACCCCTATCAACTATCAGGAAGAGTGGCTTGTCCCCTCCTGTTTATAGGAGGGGTGCCTCAGCGAAGCTGGGCGGGGTGGTATTGAACAAATAAAAAAATCCCGTCAGGGATTTTTTTAGCCTATGCAAGGTGATAAAGATTGTTTTTATCCTTCTTGAAATATTTAGGATTCATCAGGTTTACGAGGATCGTATTCTTTTTCAAATACCGCTCCTTGAGTACCTTGTCGATGATACCATCCTTGGTCATTGGGCCATCTTTCTTCAAGATTTGCTCAATCACTTCTCGGACAACACCGGCAGTGTATCCCCATTCCTTAAGCGCATATACTCCACGTCCTACCAATACGAAGCGACTATCTTTAATCAATTCGTTATGACAAGTTGCCGTGTGAGTTTTCTTACCAAAAGTTTTTTCGATTGCATCAGCAACTTCTCGGAAGTGCATTGGTGAACCGTGACGTCGCATCACCAAGTACGCATAGTCCTTGATTCCTCGAGTCTTAACATTTGGTGAAGTAGCCTTCCCCCATTCTCCCAATGGATTCTTAGCAAGTGATTTAGAGAGATTCAACCATCGTCCAGCCATTTCCGCATCTACCTTATGGGTAGTGATTTCAATGATACCTCCGTGAGACACCACACGATCGATAATTTCACTTTCTGAAATCAAGTCTTCATGAGTTAATGCGGTGTGAATATCACCAAGAGCTTTCTGAACTTTATCAGCAGTAGAACTATCAACAATCCATCGCTTCTTGAATGAAGCATCTTCTTTGGCTTCTTTGAAATCATCTCCGAGAGTCAAATAAAATCCGATGTGATTCTGGGTTACTTGGTCCTTTGAAAGCATAGGAAGCAATTCAGACTCAGCAACAACGCCTCCAAGTGAGTGGATGATTGCCTTAAGCTCCTTGAAAATTTCCTCCGCTTCGTGGAAGGAATCAGATTTCTTGATTGCATTAAGTGCAAAATTTTCAATCTGTCGAACACGTTCACGAGTGATCCCGTATTTCTGTCCGATTGATTCAAGGGTATAATGTTCACCCTCGTCGTTCAATCCAAATCGATTAACGATGACTTCTTGAGCTCGATCTTGAAGACCCTTCAAGAGTTTTTTAGTTGTTTGTTTTGGTTTAAAAGTGATAGTAGCTTTTGCCATAGAACGTTTGTGTGCTTTAGATAAGTGCTTGTTTCTGCCTAATAATTTAACACCTTCATACTATCATGCCCTCAGAAATAAGTCAAATTTCTGTCAAGGGCTCATCCCACTGAAAAAGCCCCTTATAAACTAAGAGGCTTTTGAAATTACCTATTCCTATCAATGTGATCTATCCAAGCACTGGCTCCTTGAATAATCATTTCTGAGGTAGTGCCTGTAGTGTTGAACTCAGTATGAGGCAGTTTTTCGATAACAACATTTTGTTTGAGTTGCTTAATGAGTTGACGCGATTCAGATAAATTATCTATAAAATCCTTCTCAGTAGCAACCGCTAAGGTAAAACCCTTATTTCTTGAATGTCTAACGCTCGCATTGAAGCGCTCAAGGAGTTTTTCTGTACTGGCGTCCAGGAACACTATTCTTGCACTAAACCCATACTGTCCTGCTTTATCAATATAGCTACTAACCATACTAATGAGCGAACGAGGAATCTCGCAAAAAATATCGAATGCTGAACTTGAAAGATATGCATCCAAAGATATTTCAAAAACATGATCGCGTATTCTGCAATGTTCAGGGTTGTTCTTGTTGTAGAAGCGAATGCTTGAGCGTATTTGATCAGCACTCAAACGAATTTTTGTTTCTGAATCAGCAAGTGCTTTGGCAATCGTACTCTTGCCTGAATGACTTGTCCCAATAATAATATTAAGGTCACGATCTTCTTTCATAATTGATATTTTTTTTAGTTTGTATCAATCTATGCTTTTTAAAGAATTTGTCAACCATATAAAAAAACCCTTTCGGGCTTTTTTATTTCTTCTTAAGTATCTTCTTCAAATACTTCCCCGTGTAACTTGCTGGGTTATTAGCAACTTCCTCAGGAGTTCCTTTGGCGATGATTTTACCACCCCCAGAACCACCCTCTGGACCAAAGTCGAGAATGTAGTCAGCGCATTTAATCACGTCCAAATTATGTTCAATAAGGACTACGGTATTTGCACGCTCTACTAACTTATTTAATACCTCGATAAGTTTTTTCACATCCTCGAAGTGCAGACCTACGGTTGGCTCATCAAGGAGGTAAATTGTTTTCTGGGTCATCGGACGATACAATTCAGATGAAATTTTTACACGCTGTGATTCCCCACCTGATAAGGTATCAGCACTTTGCCCAAGTTTAATATACCCAAGTCCCACATCAAGGAGTGATTTGGTACGGTCAGAAATTGCAGGAATATCGTAGAAGAAATCATTAGCTTCCTCGATAGTCATTTCAAGAATTTCAAAAATATTCTTACCCTTCTTTTCTTTCGCTGGTTTGTAAGATACCTTGAGTGTTTCTTTATCAAACCGCTTCCCATCACATACATCACAAGTCACATACACCGTTGGAAGGAAGTGCATCTCCACCGCAATTTCACCATTTCCCTGACAGGCTTCGCAACGACCTCCTTTTACATTGAAACTAAATCGTGACGATTTCCACCCGCGCACCCGCGCCTCAGCAGTCGAAGCAAAGAGGTCACGAATAAACGTCCACATCCCTGTATAGGTTGCAGGGTTTGATCGTGGAGTTCGTCCAATCGGAGATTGATCAATCATAATCACTCGTGAAGCTTCTCCTGTTTTTTCAAACTTTGAAGTATTGTAAAACTTTGCAGTACGCGCTCGCCGTTCGAGCAATCCTTGCAGGTTTTTATAGACCACATCGTACATAAACGAAGATTTTCCTGAACCAGAAACACCAGTAATAACACTCATGCGTCCCATAGGAAGTTCTGCCTTGATATTATGAATATTGTTAATAGAAACTCCTTCCATTTTCAACCATCCTTTGTCAGCTGTTTTTCGTGTTTCAGGAATATGAACTTTTTCTACACCTTTCAAGTAGTCAATCGTGAGAGATTTTTCTTTATTTTTTCCATCTAAAAGTTCCTGCAAATTTCCTTGCACTACCACATGGCCACCATGCACCCCAGCACCTGGACCAATATCAACAATATAATCACTTGCAAAAATAGTATCTTCATCATGCTCCACAACAATGATAGTATTCCCCAAGTCTCGAAGGTTTTTCAACGTATTAATCAAGCGCTCATTATCACGCTGATGTAATCCAATAGTCGGCTCATCGAGCACATACAAGGCTCCTACCAGCTGCGAACCGAGCTGTGATGCCAATCGAATACGCTGCGCCTCTCCTCCTGACAAGGTATTAGCACGACGATTCAGTTCCAAATACTGCAATCCTACATCGAACATGAACAACAAGCGATCCTCAATTTCCTTAAGGATTGTTTTTGCAATTTCACGATCTTTTTTAGAAAGCTCAAGTCCGGCAAAAAAATGAATTGCTTTCTCGATAGACATACTCGTTACGTCTACGATGTTTACAAACTGCTCGCGCAACTGATCTCCCTTTTTTAGCGGGAGTCGCTCGGCGGAGCCGGCGGTAGGAGTACACAAAAACACATTCAACGCCTCCGGTCGTAATCGCACACCTTCACAAACCTTACAAATATCATCATTTTCATTTCCAAAGAGGTGATACGTCCCCAACCCGTTACATTCAGGACAAGCTCCATAGGGACTGTTAAATGAAAATAATCGTGGCTCAATATCAGGATACGAAAATCCATCATGCGGACATGAAAGTGTTGCGGACATGAGGAACTCAAATTCATTCCTATTATCATCAGTAACTTCCTGGCCAGGAACACTAAATACTACCCGTACCATATTTTCAGCTTCCAATAATCCAAGCTCTACGGCTTCGGCCAAACGCTCTCCTGCATTTTTTGGATCGTCAGAAAATTCATGGATAGCAATTTCATCCACGAGAAAATCAATATCATGCTTTGAATTCTTATCCAAATTAATTTTCTCTCGCAAACCATGCATCGTATTGTCGATACGTGCTTTTGCAAATCCCTTTCCTAACATGTCATATAACATTTGATAGTACTCTCCCTTTCGCCCACGAACAACCGGAGCGAGAATTTGTACTTTGGTATCATTGAATTCTACACCCATCACTTTTTTCTTTCCCTTGTGATCAGTCTGGAACTGCTTAATCTTCATATTAATCAAATTCAAAATCTCCTCGGTAGATAGTTTTTCAATTTTCCGCCCACACTCAATACAGTACGGCTTCCCTACTCGGGCATAGAGCACACGGAGGTAGTCGTAAATTTCGGTAATAGTTGCAACCGTTGAACGAGGATTGTTTGATCGTGACTTTTGGTCAATAGAAATTGCTGGCGAGAGTCCTGTAATTTCATCCACATCTGGCTTCGACATCTGCCGCAAAAATTGTCGCGCATAGGCAGAAAGAGATTCGATATACCGACGCTGCCCCTCGGCAAAAATAGTATCAAACGCAAGCGATGATTTTCCAGATCCAGAAAGTCCTGTAATGGCCGTCATGGTTCCACGCGGAATAGTCACATCAATATTTTTCAAGTTATGAGTTCGAGCACCTTTAACTACAATCTCCTCGTGACCTGATTTCTTGGCCTTTTTGTCTTTCATAGCTAGTTATTATATACCTACTTGAGGAATATGGCAATGTGTGGTATAGTGACGTAAATTAAAACCCCCAATCCCATGACCTACCCTCCCGCTTATTGGTTTTTTGCTATTTCCGCTATTGGAATAATTTTTCTCCTTTGTGTATTTGTAGAGCAAAAAAGACCTGTTTTACTTGGAACACTTTTTTCTTTCAACATTATTTCAGGTATCCTGCTTTACTTTGCGAATCAGCAACTCCTACTCAGTACAAGCAACCTTCTCCCTCTTAAATACATACTCATCCATGTAGCCCTGGGAATCCTGTGTATATTTATTTTTATTTATTTATTTTGTAAGGGTTGTAACTTAAGAATTGCAAAATAATCTGGCCCCATCGAAATCCCTTACGCACCTACTCGGTGCCTAAGGGATTTTTATTAGATATCAAGAGTTACTTGCTGCTCTCCGTAAACATAAGGCGCCACTTGGTATTCAGGAAAGTAAAGAGTCAGACTACCTGGAACAAAAGTAAAATTTTTAAAATTCTCTGGATTCTTTTCATCTGTACCATCACTTATCATAGCCTCAATATTTGAATCAAGGACCCCTTCAGAACGAAATTTCTCCTTAAGTTTTTCCTGAGCAGAACCAGCAATAAAATACATCGGATGGAAATCGCTAATATCAGCATATTCATGTCGCTCAACGGCATAAGTAAACGTAATAATATTATGATACCCATGTGCGCCACCAGAATATCCTGCACTACGTATCACTACGCTAATATACTGATCATTTGATTGCACCACATCCGTGCTCACTTCATAAGTATACATTCCCCCCTCTGCAAACTCTTTTTGAAACACCTCACCACCTGTCGCAAGTCGTGCCTGATAATCTGCATTCACACTGGTTTTAAAATCAGTCACACCTCCCGTAATTGTGTCAGCAATCTTTTTATTGAATGCTGCATCTGCCTGACTAAATTGTGGATATGATCCTCCTACTCCTAATAAATAGGAATCTTCTGCCACGGAAACCATCTGGGGTTCTTTAGTTACTAAGTATTTTGATTCTTCAGAATCTGTAGCCACAGGAATCAGGTTTGTTACTGGTTTGTAATGCTTAGCCCATATCGTAAGCCATACTCCACCAGCGATGGCAAGTATTACAATGATGATGGAGGAGATGGTTTTTTTCATGGGGTAAGTATAGCAAAAAAATCATTTCTAGGAGTGCCTTGACATCTAGTGAGATGGGTGATAAATTCGAATAGGAATATTCACCTCAAAACTAAATAACCCCCTATGCAAACATTCATCCTCTGGCTCGGAGTAGTCGTATTAGTTCCACTCTTTATCTTTCGAGTTCTCTTCCTGTTTGAAGGGAAAAAGCCTTCGATTGCTTACGAATCCATCGGGACACTTCTAGTAATAAGTTATTATGAATTACTCCACCTCCGTATCATGATGACTGCTGAAATCGGAGTTTTTATTCTGATACTCTACACCTTCATCACCACTAAACCTGTTCCGGAAAAACATCAACGGGTCATCGTTGGGCTTACCGTTGGACTTATTTTAATTTTTACTTTTTTTACTACTCAGGAACCTACTAGGTGGATAGCGTGCATGGCTGCACTATTTCTAATTTTTGGAAACTATGCATTGAATAATAAAAGAAAACCTGCTGGATGGGTACTGTTCTCTTTATATTATTTTTGTACTGCTTATGTAGTATACGCACATGCTCCATTGCATGACTTTTTTATCCATGCTCAAATCTTTTTAGGAATGCTCTGCTTCATGGGATTTATAAGAAGGCGATAAGGATATGTTTATATTTTAAAAGGCGTTTGTCCGTAGGACAAACGCCTTTTTTGTTTTAAAACTTCTCTTCGTTCAAATTTGGAACGTAGCCAGAAATTGTGGGTTAAAACTTACACTCGAGATCAACAATGCCTAATGTATACCCTGCTCCAAAACTACACAATAAAACCCTATCTCCATTTTTAAAATGACCTTTTTTCCAAAAATCAAATAGGCACAGCGGGGTGCTTGATGCTACCGTATTACCAACCATTTCGATATTTGAAAGCATCTTTTCTTCTCCATATTTATTCTTTCCTAATTTAAGAAAATTTTCATTCATAGAATCAAGCATCTTTTGATTAGATTGATGTGGTATAAAATAATCTATCTCATCAGGAGAAATGTTGTATTTTTTACAATACTCTAAGAAAAAGTTTGAAGTATATTCTCTTCCGTGAACATAAACTTTCTTACCATTCATAACCATCGAGTTTATGTCTTTTCCTTTAGCCTTTAAAGATAGCTCCGTTGGCATTGACACATCATCTGTATCCTTACTTTTTTCTGTATCTTTAGCAATAGTACTTATCGATGTTCTTAGAATCTTAAAGCCAGTCATTCCTTCTTGCTCATGCTTAATGACTGATGCTGTCGCAGCATCACCGAATAAGATCCTTGTGTCTGCATCATGTCTTTTTAAAATCCGAGTAACTGTATCTGCTGTAACTACAAACACCTTATCATATGGACTTTCTGCTAAATAGCCCCTGGCAAGAAGTTGGGCCGCTGCAGTATGCACACCATAAGTCCACCCAGAACAAGCTGCACCAATATCAAAACCACTATTCTCAAAATGATAACCATGCTCCATGGTTATTCCCAATCTTTCCATTAATTTAGCAGCTACCGAGGGGTATCTATCCTCATTTAAAACAGTCCCTACTGCTAGCATAATCTTTTCATCTTTCAAAACAGGGTCTTTATCGAGAAGTTTTTTTAGTGCATAACCAGCCATGTCTGTTGAGGTCATATCATCCACAACCGTTCTCCTTTCTTTTATTCCAACCTTCTGATAAATTCTATCTTCAGACGAAGCATCTTGTGGAGGGTAAGTTTCTGGAAGTTGTCTCTCTAGGTCAATATTGGTTATTTTTTTATCTGGCAAAAAAGATTCTATGTCTGTTATTATTAAACTATTATTTTTTTCAGTAAATTTTTCCATGAAAAATTTACTGGCTACTATTTTCTAGAGACGTAAGCTCTACATTAAGTTTTTTTGAAAAATCCTCATTTATTGAATCTTCTCTAATTTTTTTAGCCAATAAAGCAGGGTCAATATCTAAAACCCTTGCCATAGCTACAAACATCCTACTTAGTGTAACGACTTGTAAGTTATGTTCTTCATACATTTTTTCTACAGCTTTGTTTAAATTATCGAGTTTTTCTTTTTCTAAATTTTCCATACCATAATTATACCCCTCCATCTTGATTTTGCAATATTTGGAAAAATATTCTTACTTAAACACACGCCATCTGGTTTCTGCTCCATATTCCTCACCAATATATAACTAAAAAGAGGTCCTGAACCAGGACCTCTTTAAGCTTAAAACTTCTCTTCGTTCAAATTTGGAACGTAGCCATGAATTGTGGCCTGGTACCAATTTCTAATCTTCTCTAAATCAAACTCTTTGGTTCCTGATAAATAAATAGGTTCGCTTATGAGGATTTTCTTATGAAGATAATCAAGCCCAACCATCACCACTGGAACTTTTGCATTCAAGGCAATTTGATAGAAACCCCTGTGCCACTCTGCATCCAACTTTCGAGTCCCCTCTGGCGCAAGCGCAACCATACCTGGTTTTCCACTTGAAACAGCTTTCATAAGTATCTCAGTTACCACACCTTTAGCCGGCCCACCCAAGGTATGATTCCGATCTGTCGCAATCCCACCTACTAAAAGGAGGAGTTGGTGAAATCCAGGAATTTTCGTATACTCGTATTTAAATGCAAACTTAAGGGGTGGTAACGGTGAAACCCATTTTACCAACAGTCCGATAACAAAATCTTTCCAACTACGATGCGGGGCTACCACGGCAACATAGTTATCGAGCTTAGGAAATGAACCATCAATAGTCCACCCTAAAAAATCAAGAATTTTTTGTGCTTTTTCTTTCATCATTCAGTTTATTTTGAATTATCTATACCATTTAT
>CALRGS010000022.1 GCA_943357975.1 Candidatus Nomurabacteria bacterium
TTCAGTGCAATTCGTTCAGTATTCCACAGAGAGATTTCTCCGACGTTGGTGGTTGATTATGGTGCAGGTACCACAAAAGTTTCTATTGTTGAGTATGGTGTAGTACGTGCTTATCATGTGATTAATCGCGGAAGTGCATTTACGAGCGACGCTCTCGCACGATCACTTGGAATTGATTTTGATAAAGCAGAGGAGCTCAAACGAACTATTGGCATGGCAGAAACTGCAGGCCAAGAAAAAATTGTCGAAGCCATTACTGCAGACACGCAATACATTATTAACGAGATCCAAACGATTTTGTTGCAGTATGAGCGACAATCTCATAAAGCGGTAACTAAAATTATTCTCTGTGGAGGAGGAGCAAGCCTCCCAGGTTTTATTGAAAAAGTTTCTGAAAGTTTCGGAGTAGAGACTGTGTACGGTGATCCGTTTGGTAAGGCAGAGTATCCAGAATTTATGGCCCCAGTACTCAAGAAAGCAGGACCAGAATTTACTGTCGCGATGGGGTTGGCGCTCAAAGACTTTATTTAGTTATACACAAACAAAAAACAGGCAAGGCACTTGCTTGTTTTTTGTTTGTCATAGTATAATGATGGAAGTATGGATCAGGGACAATTCACCACAACTTTTATTCCCAAAAAACCTCTTACTGATGTCACACCAAGTGGGGCACAACCAGTATCTCGTCCCGTTGGACTTCTTTCGTCGATCTCAACGATATTGTTTTTTGTGACCATCCTCATCGCAGGAGGTGTTTATTTCTGGAAAGGATATGAAACGAAAAACGTTGTTGTACTTGCTGATTCAATTAAAAAAATTGAGAAAACGTTTGAACCAGAATTGGTGACAAAGCTCCAGTCACTGGATCGTCAATTAAAGAATGGAGGTACTTTGGTAAAGGGCCACACGGTGGTTTCTCCAGTGTTTGACCTCCTTGAGTCTTCAACACTAAAGACCGTGAAATTTACCAAATTTGACGTGGTGTTTGATGATGTAAAGGGGACTCAGATTAAAATGTCAGGAGAGGCCGATGGATACCGATCCATTGCACAACAATCTGATGTCCTTGGGGCGAATAGTTATTTGAAGGATGCTATTTTCTCGAACTTTTTCCTTACTCCCAAGGGTCGTATTTCGTTTGATCTCTCGTTCGGAGTGAAGCCCGATTTTGTCGATTTCGAGAAAGCTCTCATCTCGGCTCCTTTGGAAGGAGTAACCACCCAATAATTATATGAGACTCATCCTTTCTATTTTAATGATGGCGGCATCAATCGGCGGATTCGTCGGGTTCATTGTGCCTCAGTACAAAGCCACTCAAGCTTTGCGTGTTCAAGCAGCTGATTATAATAAGATTCTTGAGAATGCACGAACCCTCCAGGAGGAGCGTAATAAGCTGGTGACAAAATACAACGCTTTTGATCAAAGCCTTCTTGAAAAATTGAATGCGATGCTTCCACGGAATCCAGAAAATGTGAAATTGATTTTGGAATTGGATTCTATTGCAAAACAATATGGAATCAATCTTCAGAATGTGAAGATTGAGAACGTAACAAACGAAGCACAGACTAATGTGCGTCCTGGAACGGCTCCTGCGAATCCAGATATCGGAACACTCAATATTACTTTCTCGGTGGCGGGATCATATGAAGGGTTCACCAACTTCGTGCGAACGGTCGAGAAGAGTTTGCGCATCGTAGATATCCAGAAGGTTACCTTTACGGCTCTTGATGATACCAAGAATACTTATCAGTATACAGTAGGGATTAAAACCTATTGGCTTAAATAATCACTCTCTATATGGCATCAAAAATTTTTAAAATTATCATAGCGGTTCTCGTGCTTGCGGCCATAGGTGGTGCCGTGTATTACTTTGGGTACAAGAAAGACGGGGTAGCAACGGTTACCGGACTAGTTTCAAGTAATACAGGAGCATCAACAGGATTACAAAATTCTGCGATTGGTGAGGGAAGCACAGGAAGCCAGGTGGTTGCCATCTTACGAAACCTTTCAGCTATTAAGCTTGATGATTCGGTATTCAGAAATCCTGCGTTCGCGCTCCTTACCGATATTTCAATTTCACTTCCTCCGGTTACTAATCAAGGCCGTAGAAATCCGTTCGCACCCGTTGGTGCCGCTGATACTACAACAACGACGCCTGGAACAGGAACCGTTCCTACAGGTGGCCCAAGTTTCTAAACACAAGCAAAAATCCCTGAAGGGATTTTTGCTTGTGTGAATATTTGGACAGGAGTATACTCAGAGGGTTATTAGTAGCTAATAAGACCTATTTTATTTTACATGGAATCATTAAAGAAAATTTTACCCCTCATTCTCATCGCAATCGTATTTGCAGTAGGAGGATATTTCATCGGCTTTGGAAATTTTTTGAATCAATCAGCAATGGTTTTTAAGGGGATACCTAAAAATCCTCCATCACTAGTTAATTATGCTGATGATGGAACATGTTGGATCAATTGGGGAGCTGATGAGGTTGATTGGGAAGGTACAACCTCCTATGATAGTTATGGAATTCGTCACTGTGACTTTCAGTTAAGATCCGATACTCAAAAAGGGAGCAATATCCCAGAGATCACACTAGTAAAACCAAGTATTAAAGCAGTGCCTCCAACAACCAAGACTCGTTAGTATTTTTCAAAATGATGCTGATATCGCAGGTGATTCAGGCAGGCTGAGTGTGGCGTGACCTCTACTGATGATGTAGTAGGGAGACACTTGTATTGTTTTTAGGAGGGTATTACAATGAAAGGGTTATTAATCACTAATGTATTAATTTTATTTTATATGGAATCATTAAAGAAAATTTTACCACTCATTCTCATTGCAATCGTATTTGCAGTAGGAGGATATTTTATCGGCAAGGGTACTATCAGTGGTCAGGAAGCAGCATTTTATAAGTCGGCAACGGTTGCCCAGAAAGCAAGCTGGAATTGTATCCGAAATCCACAAGGTCCTGGATGTGATAAGGCGATGACGCAGACACCTTCTGGAACACCTGTTTCCGGGATGATGAATATTAATAAGACAATACTTGCCCCAGGGTTTTATTACCGCTCTACTAATGGAGGCCAGGGATGTATTATTACATCCGAATCGACAGAGAAGAGTTTTACAATAGATCTTCCTTGCCCATGGATTATTCAGCATTTAACTACAACCATAATAAAATAATTATCTTATCAAACAACAAAACCGCCCACTGAACACCAAGGCGGTTTTGTTGTTTGATAAATGATTGTGATATAATAATCACATGAATTTCCTTGAACAGTTGATAAAGAAGAGCATCATCAATCGCTATCAAATGGAAGATATTATCGAGAAATCTCGTGATATGAATGGTGATATCGATCGAGCTTTGGAATCATTTGGTATTGCATCTGATGTGGTACGTTCAGTACGTGCAGAATTTTTTGGTCTTCCAGAACGCGCTATTGATTTTCAAAACTTTGCTTTTGATGTATTGAAGTATATTCCTGAGGATGCGTCGGTGAACTATAAGCTGGTTCCGTTAGGAATCAAAAAGGGTGTTTTGGAGGTAGGAATGCTTGACCCTAGTGATGTGGCAGGACTTGGTGCGCTCCAATTTATCTCATCGAAAATAAAAATGCCTATTGATAAGGTAGTCATTTCCTACGATGATTTTAAGAAAGTCATAGAGGGGTACCATGGAGTGACTACCTTGTCTGATGATGAAGGAGGAACAGCTAACAGTATGGCTGATGAAATTTTAGATGTACCGACCGACCAGATCAATGAAAATGAAGGCGTAAATAGTGACGGGTCTATTACTGAGGATGCTCCTGCAACAAAAATGATTGGGGTGATTGTGAAGAATGCTATTGATGGAGGAGCTTCAGATATTCATATCGAAAACGTAGGGACAGAGGTTCGTGTGCGTTATCGTGTGGATGGAATTTTGCATACATCGCTCCGTCCGAATAAATCATTTGCAAGTGCGCTGGTTGCCAAAGTAAAAACCTTAACAGGAACGATGAAACTTGATGAGAAGCGTAAGCCACAGGATGGGCGATTTGTTGCACTTGTAGATAAAGGAACCGCTCGTGAACGTAAAGTAGATTTCCGTGTGTCGTCACTCCCAACATTTTATGGTGAAAAAATCGTGATTCGTATTTTGGATCCTGAACGAGGAGTAAAAACATTGGATGATGTAGGGCTTTCACCAGAACACCTCACGATTATTCGCGATATGATTAAACGTCCGCACGGATTGATTTTGATGACAGGTCCAACAGGAGAAGGAAAATCTACAACACTGTATGCCATGATCAAGGAAATTGATCGTGAAGGGTTGAACGTGGTTTCACTCGAAGACCCGATTGAATATAACATTCCAGGAATGAGTCAGTCACAAGTAAAACCTGAGATTGGGTATGACTTTGCCAATGGGCTGAGAACTATTTTGCGACAAGACCCTGATGTGATCATGGTAGGGGAAATTCGTGATGCAGAAACCGCAAAATTGGCCATCCAGGCCGCGCTTACGGGTCACCTAGTATTTGCAACACTGCACACCAGTAGTGCCATTGGTGCCGTGCCACGTTTGATTGATATGGGGGTAGATCCATACTTGATTGCACCAACCCTTATTATGTCGATGGCGCAGCGCTTGGTACAAAAATTAGTCCCTAACACCGGTAATGCTGTTGCGGTTGAGGGAGCAGTAGAGGAAATTATTACTCGCGAATTCTCTGATCTCTCCGCAGATTACTTGAGCAAGCTCCCCATTACAGGAAATGTGTATGAGGCACAGCGGTCAGATAGTTCACAATCGGGTATGCACGGACGCATGCCAGCAGTAGAACTATTCACGGTAGATAAGGAGCTTGAGAAAATTATTTTGAAAAAACCAACCGAGGATGAGATTTATGAATATGTGCGCAAGACCCAAGGAATGCTTACGATGAAAAATGATGCGATATTAAAATCAATGGCTGGACTTATTCCTTGGAGTGAAGTAAATAGTTTGTAATTATTTAAATGATATACTAAACATATGGAACAAAACTACCAACAACAAATTGATACGCTCCTCGATATTGTGTACCAGAACGGTGCATCTGATTTACACCTTTCTGTAGGACGACATCCTCATATTCGTGTAAATGGACAATTAAATCCCGTGGATAATTATCCAGTGCTTACTGCTGATGACATGATTGGCATTGTGACAACCCTTGCAGGCGAGGAAAAGGCTGAACGATTGGTGCACATGGAGGAGGTTGATTTTGCGTATGATTATGCCGGGAAGTTGCGATTGCGAGGAAACGCATACATTCAGTCGAACAAGATTGCGATTGCATTACGCACCATTCAAAAAATTAAAACCCTTTCGGAGCTGAGGCTCCCGGAAGCGTTGTTGCAGTTTGTTCGTGCGAAGCAAGGATTCTTCCTGGTAGTAGGACCGGTAGGGGTAGGAAAGTCTACAACGCTTGCAGCCTTGATTGATGTTATCAATAGTGAGCGTCGTGAACACATTATGACCATTGAACATCCTATTGAATATATTCACCCTGAAAAACAATCAATTATTGATCAGCGTGAAGTAGGAATTGACACCAAATCATTTCACAGTGGATTAGAATCGGCGTTCCGTGAAGATATTAATATAATCTTAGTAGGGGAAATGCAAACACCAGAAACCATTGCTACGGCGGTTACAGCTGCCGAAACAGGCCACTTGGTATTCTCAACGCTTCACACGAACAGTGCTGCTCAAACCGTGGATCGTATTATTGATACATTCCCAGCAGAACAAGAAGGCCAGGTGCGCGTACAGCTTGCTGCCTCACTCCTAGGGATCTTTTCACAACGACTTATTCCAAGTCTCAAGGGTGGTTTGGTACCAGCCTACGAGCTTTTGATTAATACTCCCGCAGTTTCAAACTTGATTCGAGAAAAAAGAACCCATGAAATTGATACGTTGATCGAGACAGGAACCGATCACGGGATGATTTCCATGAATCGATCGCTTATTGAACTGGTTCGTGCAGGGGAGATCTCAATTGATTCTGCTAAAATCTATTCTACAAACCCAAACAGCCTTGAAAGTATGATGCAATAAGTAGTATACTGAACCTATGAATTTCAATTACAAAGTCATTGATCCAGCGGGACGTGAGGTCACAGGACAAATAGATGCGATAGGGAGCGATGCGGCAGTATCATCACTGCAGCGCCGTGGCTTCATCGTAGTTTCTGTTGCACCAGATAATCAGAAAAACGTTTTCCAAAAGAGCTTCTCGTTCTTCGACAAAGTTCCTATGAAGGATGTCGTGATCATGTCACGAGAATTGTCGGCGTTGTTCGAGGCTCAAGTGTCTGCTTTAAAGGCATTTACTTTGATGTCAGAAAATACTTCAAGTCCTATTTTGCGATTTGCCCTCCAAACCATCACTGCTGATATCCAAGGAGGTATTTCAATTTCTGGAGCTATGGAGAAGCACCCGTCAGCATTCTCGAACTTCTACGTGGCGATGATAAAAGCTGGTGAAGAGTCTGGAAAACTCACCGAGACGTTCAAATATCTTGCAGATTACCTTGAGCGACAGTATGAGCTCGTTTCAAAAACCAAAAATGCCTTGGTATATCCTGCGTTTGTGGTGGTAACATTTATTATAGTAATGATTTTGATGCTTACGACAGTAATTCCAAAACTTTCAGCCATCTTGATCGAGACAGGGCAGCAGCTGCCGATCTATACGCGAGTGGTAATTGCGATTTCGGATTTCTTTGTTGGATATTGGCCGTTCATATTAATTATTGCGGCTGCATTGGCTGGATACCTCTGGTTCCTCAGTAGTCGTGAGTCTGGAAAGAAAATTATGGATGGATGGAAAATATCACTTCCCGTGTTTGGAAACCTGTATCAGAAGCTGTACCTTGCGCGTATTGCAGATAACATGAACACGATGCTCTCTGCAGGAATTCCTGTGTTACGAGCCTTAGAAATCACAAGTATCGTAGTAGATAATAAAATTTATGAAAATATTTTGAAGGCTGCAGTAGATGATGTTCGAGGAGGAGAAGCAATATCGGCATCATTTGAAAAGCATGAAGCTATTCCAGGAATGATGATTGCTATGGTGAAGGTGGGGGAAGAAACGGGGTCATTAGGACAAATTCTCTCGACACTGGCCAAGTTCTACAAGCGCGAAGTAGATAATGCTGTAGATACCCTTATTGGACTTATCGAGCCAGTAATGATCGTAGGACTAGGAGTTGGAGTAGGATTCCTCCTTACCTCGATTCTTATCCCGATTTACAACATTGCGGGGTCATTATAAGGGGTGGTATACTAAAAACGTCTTAACATTAATACTTTATCATTATGAAAAAAAATACATTACACAAAGGATTTACACTGATCGAGTTGCTCGTAGTGGTTGCTATCATTGGACTTTTGGCTGCAACAATCTTGGCCTCACTAGGACAAGCTCGTGGTAAGGCTAAGGCTGCCCGTGCTCAATCAGAGGTTTCAAGTATGCGTGCAGCTGCGGAACTATATGCTTCATCAAATGCAACAGGGTATACAGGAGTATTTCTCGATACTACCTCAGGTATGAAGAATTTGGTAACATCAGTGGCTACTGCTTATACTGGCGCTACAACCCAAGGAGAGACTTCAAGTGAGTGGGCGTTTGCTGTAAACATTGCAGGAACCGTTGGAATTTATTGTGCTGACTCGACTGGATATTCTGGGAAAAGTACAGCACCTGTAGATAACACCACTCCTAGATGTACTCACTAGTCCATAGGTTAATGTATTAATAAATAATTCCCCGTGAGGGGTTTTATTTATTATGTGATGGGAGTATACTAGTCCATATGAAACATAAAGGGTTTACCGTACTTGAATTCTTGATCGTAGTAGCAATCATGTCTATCCTAGTAGGCCTTATTTTGGTGGGACTCACAGCTGCACGCGCCAATGCGCGAGATCAGGAGAAGATTGCGAAATTACAAAGAGTTGCTTTAGGCATTGAACAATATCACGATATTTGTCGGCAATATCCAGCAAATCTTGACGATCAACAAACCTGTTCGGAGCTTCAAGGTTCAACATTTTCAAAATTGGTTCCCGACATCATGGATTTTCAATTTAACATATCAGGAAGTAACTATAATTATGCACCCATTGCTCTTGATGGAAACGATCTCACTTCTTGTTCAAGTTTCCACCTTTGGGTCCAGCTTGAAAAAGAACGCGAGACAAATGCCTCACGATTTAATTCGCAAGGAACAACTCAGTGTTGGTCAAATAATCCGATGACAGTAAACGCCACTACGGACCTTACTATTTACGACATCCACAAATAATATGCACACGCTCATCATTATTTTTACAGGAATACTGGGCCTCATCGTAGGAAGCTTTTTGAATGTCGTTATTTTGCGCATGAACACAGGCAAAGGACTTGGTGGACGATCCATGTGTTTGTCTTGTAATAAAACATTACACTGGTATGAATTAATTCCACTCTTTAGTTTTATAATACAAAAAGGTAAATGTACTGGATGTCACTCAAAAATTTCTCGGCAATATCCTATTGTTGAGTTTATTACTGGAATATTATTTGCATCGATTGCACTCAATGTTTCTGGAACCGTTCACATAATCCTATGGTTGATCATTGTTTCACTTGGGATGGTCATTGCCGTATATGATGTCCATCACCGCATGATTCCCGTAAAACCCCTGATTGCGCTTGCTGTGGCAAGTCTCTTGGTAGGGTTTCATATTTTTGCAGCCATTATTGTGGCACTTCCATTCCTAGCACTTTGGTTTATTTCCCTTGGGAAATGGATTGGGTTTGGGGATGTCGAACTTATGGCTATCATTGGATTGGCCTTGGGTATTAGTGCAGGATTTTCTGCAGTCATCCTTGGCTTCTGGATTGCATGTCTCGTAATCCTCCCGATTGTTTTCTACTTGAAACGAAAGGGTCGAAAACATAATCCTGAAATTCCATTCGGACCATTCCTCTTGTTCGGAATGTACCTTACTGGAGTATGGGGAATTAACATTGTCACCATGGTTTCTAAAATGGTACACTAGAATTATGAAAGGATTCACCCTTATTGAGTTTGTTGTTATCATCAGTATATTTGCAATTATGGCAGGGGTTGCCTTGGTGAACTTTGCAGGATTTAAATCAAATGTTGG
>CALRGS010000023.1 GCA_943357975.1 Candidatus Nomurabacteria bacterium
AAAGAGTAAACCCCTTCCCTTTTCCAGCAAAAATCCCGCATACAGTTTGTGCGGGATTTTTTTATTGGTCTGTTTAAGGCGGCGTCGTTCCTCCATTCGGACTGGTCCTCAGCTGTGGAACGATGGGTTGGGTATTGAAAAATGTTTGCGTACCAATCGCAATGATCCCCCACAGTGACAACATGATGAATAAGCCGAGTAACGAGTTCACTGTATATTTTCTAAAACCCTCGCGCTCCTTTTCATTACTCATATTCCGAATAAAGTGAATGAGGTTCCAGAAAAAATACATGAGCGCCGTAATAACCAACAATGGCATTATCGTTCCGTTAATAAACTTCCCTATGGCCTCGACAATATCCTTGATAGACCCCCAGGCTGTACCTGTGGTAGTACTTCCTATGTAATTTTGAGCATGCACAAAATACGGAAGTGCCCCAGATGTAATGATTCCAATTTTTAATAAAATTCTTTTCATAATTATACAAGCGACTTAGTCAAAGAGGTACTCGCAGTAGGTTTTGCAGTTTCGGGACCAAGGAGGCTGTTCAAGGTGCCTTGCAAGGCATTTGCAACCACCCATCCACCTAGGAGCAATGCTGTGCCAATGAGAGTATATTTCAAAATACGTTTCGCATCAGTATACCCATCCACACCACCCTCCTTACGTGCCATGACAAATTTAAATCCGGCATACATAATAGCAATTACGATAAACGGAATCGCTATGGGGAGAATAATATTATTGTACACCGCTGCGAATATTTTAGGAAACGTATCAAGTCCTGGAGCCAAAGGATTTTTTAAGAACCCGTCACCATAGTTAGTATCAGTCCCACCTGTCGCACTACATGAAACAGTGGTACCATCGGTTCCCTTACATTTCCATGAATAGCTGAATCCGTCGTAGTTAAATTCTACTGAAGTACCCTTTGAACAAAGGTTTATAGAACTCGTAGTAAGTGATGGCGTATTACTTCCATCAGCACTCCCGCAGGCTTCCAGAGGTTCCCCTGCAAGTCCGCTAAACTGGAACCCGTTGAGGTCAGACACGGGATTAGCATTAGGTACAAAAGTAACTCCGGCTGAACTACTACTGAAAGTATTTCCTACATCAGAATTCTTATCATTTTGTTTCTCGTAAAATTTGAACCAAAAATCCGGATCATCCACAGCATTGGTAAATGCTCCAATATCAGCAAACGACATAGAGAAGTTGGTTTCGTGTTGACCTATGGTCACTGATTCAAGGTCAGGATCTGTCACTAATTCAGCCCCGTTTACTTTAGGTTTTCCATCAAAAACAGTTTTTGGATATCCGTAGAGGCTAAATTTTAATGTACCTGAAGCTGTAACATTGGTTATTATTTTAAAATCACAAATTGCCAGTGCACTATCACATGAAACTGATGGGAGTCCTACGTAGTCAAATGCCGCCTTAGCACCACCCGGCCCCGTTGCTCCTACTGCCCAACCAACCTCTCCAGAAATGGGAACTGCTACGGATGTGGCCGTTGCAGCCTTGAATAATTGTGCTGCATAATTTCCTAACGCCAAATCATTAATTGTTACCGACGTTGTACCATTTCCTACGGGTAATGGAAAATCACCCTGTTTCAATGGTGTAAGTGTCGTACCGTTATCGGTAAATATTTTCAAGGTAACTGGCAAGCTCGCAGTTAGTGTTACATTAGACACAATAGAAAATCCTGTAATAAATTTACCTGCATGTTCAGCATCTGGCTGTTGTGCGAGAGGGGTTAACTCAAAACTTCCTGAATCAAGACCTGGATTTGCAGCAGGAGTTTTACAAGGCACCGCACCCGTAGTCATAAAACACTTTACCGATAGAGACTCAGCGGCGTTAACATCAAAATAGAAGGCACTGTTAGTAGAAGCCTTATCAGCGATTGTATACGCATATTTAATACCAGGTTTGACACCGAGTGTAGTAAAATCCATCTGTGCAGGAAAGGTTTTTGGATAGCCATTCGTCGTTGTTGGAAGTGTTGCGATTATTTGGCTCTGAGTAATCCAGGCTGCAGGAGTTTTATCATATTCACCTACCCAAAGGTATACCTTGGCTGACACTGCGGGAGGTTGTGCCACACTATACTGGGCAACAAAAGCATTCCCTACAACCCCGTTACTGGTTTGGGTTGCAGTCCCACCTGCGGCATGTGTACTGTACGGAAGGGCGAATATGCAGGCTGAAATGAATAGTAATGTTGAGAGAATTTTTTTCATATGTAATAGTGTACTATTTTGAATTAAAAAGGTCGAGAAGTACAAATTCTGGTTTTACTCCCAACTCCTTAATGAGGGTCGCGACCAGCACCCACGCAATTAATACAATTCCCAATCCAATTGCCGCACGACCAAGTATTCCAAAGTATTTTTTCTTCTGTGCTTCAATCTTTGCGGTAGGATCACTATCGTAGTTAAGCCAGAGAATCATCGCTCCAGCGAACATCACCACTACCGCAATAATCGGTCCGATAATAATCAAGGCATATTGAATAACATTAGTGACGAGCTGTATAAAGTCTTTGTAGCTACACATGCGTATTTCCTCAGGCGGAATAGTCCCTGCCTCATTTTGAGTACGGCTGCATTTCGGCACAATTCCTTTATCGGAAATAGTATCAGCCACCGGAGCAAAACTTCCAGGATCAGCATACGGACCAGACGCAGTATCATAAACAGTCATTGCAGATGTCGGGGCTTGTGTCGTGCCACCCTTGGTGGTGAAATTCCAAACGGGAGACTGTGTTCCTGTTGCGTTATTTTTCACCACAAAGTAATACGTAGTCCCTTTTGCCAGCCCACTAAAGGGAATGGAGAAGGTCCTCACTTCACCAGGAACAAGTCCTTGATTTACAGAAACAGGCTGGAGAATTGGTGTAAATGATTGACTGATTTGTGATGGGCTGATCCCACTTAATACTTGGAAATCTGCAGGCATATTGAGCTGTACAGAAATTGTAGCCTTGATAACCGCAGAGTCTTCATTTACTATTTGGTCGCTTGGCTTAAACGAAATACTAATACCACCTACGTAATTTGACTGTCCAGGGAGTATTGGCGAATTCGGCAATTGAGGCTGTGGGCTTGGATTTGGATTTTGACCTGGAGTACTAGAATCAACCACGGTCCACCTTCCATCAGCACTCACCTGAGCGGTTCCAGATAATAGACTCGCACTGTAGTCTCCTGCCGCTAAATCATTCACTGTCGGAAATATTGTTCCACTACCAAGAGGGATCGAAAGGTTTCCTTGTTTCAAGAATATTGGAGTGCTCCCTGTATATTTATAAATTTTCAAGATCAAGGGCACATCGACAGTCAGCACCCCATTAGGCGCAATAGAAAATCCTGTAATAAATTTACCTGCATGTTCAGCATCTGGCTGTTGTGCAAGTGGGGTTAGTGTAAAACTTCCATCATCGAAGGGGAGGTTTGCAGCAGGAGTTTTACAAGGCACCGCACCCGTAGTCATAAAACACTTTACCGATAGAGACTCAGCGGTATTAACATCAAAATAGAAGGCACCGTTAGTAGAAGCCTTATCAGCGATTGTATACGCATATTTAGTACCAGCAACTACGCCGAGCGTACTGAAATCCATTTGGGCGGGAAATGTTTTAGGATAGCCATTCGTCGTTGTTGGAAGTGTTGCGATTATTTGGCTCTGAGTAATCCAGGCTGCAGGAGTTTTATCATATTCACCTACCCACAAATATACCTTCGTAGTAGCTGCTGGTGGCTGAGCAACGCTGTACTGAGCAACAAAGGCATTCCCAATGACCCCATTACTTGTCTGAGTAGCAGTAAGACTGGCCGCATATGAAATCACTGGGCTGACCAGGGATACTAGTATAAGAATGAAGATTTTGGAAATAGTTTTCATAGATAATTATTGGGTAACAGGGTCTTTTTGTAACTTCTGAAGTGTGCTTGAAAGAAGTGAATTCATTGGGGGAATAATCGCAGCTGGGGTTAAGGTTCCGGCATTAATTTGATTCATCGATTTCTTGAATAATGCCGTAGTGGCTGTTGCATCAGGATCAATCCAGCTGCGTGAAATAATTGCAGAGTTATAGAATAAAGCCTGACGTGCATCATTCGAAGCTGTCCTAGAAAGCATGTCGCGCCGTGCTGGTACAAAGGTCTTATCTACTGCTAAATAAGCCGTCACCGCCTCATCGGTGGCCAATTGTTGTGCTACCGCCAACGCCAATCCTCTATTTTTTGAAGATTTTGTAATAGCAACACCGTGCATCATTCCGTAGGTCATCTTTACCGGACTTTTTGCACGTTGAGGCATGAGTGAAACATCGAAATTTAAGTTGGGGTTTTTTTGTCGAATTCCCACCAGTTCACTTGCATACCCAAAGTATACCGCAAGGTTTCCTGCAATAAATTGATCCTTGTCCCTAGGAAGCGTTGGGTTCCATGAATAATGATCTGCATCACTTGGATTGGAAAAACTTGAATAGAAACCAACACCGTTTGCAACCGGTGATACCCCATCTCCTAGAGCGTCACCAAACACTGAAACGTACTTCTTAGAAATGGGATCGAGGTCTACAATCTTATTTCCGGCTTGAAATATCAAAAGGCTTATGATGTCCTTAGCGTGGGTAATATTATCAAATGTACCGAGAGCTACTGTTTCAGTAGCAAGTCGTCCAGCATCATCCTTCCTAGTAACCACCTTGTTGAGGGTTACCACATCATCCCAAGTTACCGGTGGCTTAACCACAAATGAAGAGGTGAGCAGGTCACGATTGTAATACATGATCATAGGATCAATGAGTAGTGGAAATGCTAAAGTTCCTTCATTACTAAGGAACAGAGATCCTTGATCAGTAAACGTTGTACGGAATGTTGTATCGGGAAGACTTGCATAAGGAACCGTAAACAATTTGTTCTTATTTTGAATGATACCAGCCGGAGTGATAACAATAAGGTCTGGACCTCCTCCTGAGGCAAGTGCATCTATTAATTCTGATTGAAATGTTTCAGCTTCTTTTTCAACGTAGTTCACGGTAACCTCCTTGTAGTTTTTTCTCAAGGTTTCTTTCATGGCGTTCATAGCATCATAAGGCAATACCCCCCAAATGGTAACGGTTCCAGATACTGATACTTTTGACGAACCTTGCCCTACTGGAATTTTCCCTGAAAAAATGAGCACCCCAAACAATACTCCTGCTCCGCATAATACAAATACCACTATTTGAAAAATTGAAAAGTTTTTCATAATTATTTTCTAAAGATAATCCCGTAATGGTGCGACCCTGCCTCGATAGTTTCTGATGATCTCCTAAATCCCCCTGCGATGAATTTCTTCTCGGCTTCTACGGCGTTAATAACCTCGTTCTGATGGGGCCCCAGGTTTCCAAAACTTTCTGACCAATCAACTATGAGCACTGCTCCATTCGGCTTCAAGATTCTAAAAATTTCCTTGATCATAGCGTCTCGATCTTCTACTTGAAACAACACATTCGCGACGACTACCCAGTCAATAGATTGATCACGGAGCTTCGTGCCTTGATGATTTTCCACATTAGACCAAACAGTTTGAATATTGGTAATCCCATGATCCTTAATTTCATTTTCGAGTCGGGTCAGCATGTCTTTTTGCACGTCGCAGGCATACACCTTACCACTTGGACCTACCACTTTGGACAACAACAACGAATACACTCCTGTCCCTGCCCCTAAATCAGCAACACTCGCACCCAAAGGAATATGGAGTTGTGGAACAATAGTATTTGGATCTGAAAACATAGCGTTATTATAAAACACATGCGATAAAAAAGCTAACGCCAAACCCCCTCTTTTAGAGGGGGCAAGGGAACACTTGTGCAAAGCTACTCGGCGGTAGCCGGGAGGGGGCGTTAGAGTAGTGTTAATGATGCCAAACTATCTCCATCTCGCAATTTCATTACGCGAACTCCTTGAGTTGCACGCGACAATACTGGAATAGATTCAAGTTCAGTTCGAATTACTTGAGACTTAGCAGAAATAGCAATCAATTCTGAGTGATCATCAGTTACGATTTTCGCTCCAACAATCGCACCTGTTTTATCAGTTACATTTGCTGTTTTGATTCCTGATCCTCCTCGCTTCTGAATTTTGTATTCCCCGATATCTGTTCGTTTTCCATACCCATGATCTGACATCACCATCAATGTCGGATTCTTCATGTCTTTCGAAACAACCCCGAGGCCTACCACCATGTCAGATTTGTCGAGGTCAATACCTCGAACTCCTGCAGCGGTTCGTCCCATGTCGCGTACATCAGATTCAGCAAATCGAATTGACTGACCATCCGCAGTAATGAGGCACACACTATCACCCTTCTGGGTCATAACGGTTCCAAGGAGTGTATCACCCGCATGAAGGCCAATTGCAATGAGTCCACTGCGTCGCACCGCCGCAAAACTATCTGCAGGGACCTTCTTGATCGTTCCTTGTTTGGTTACAAAGAATAAGGATTTATCCTTTACATCAGAACCCTTTGGAACTGCAAGAATCGAAGTAACTTTTTCTGCATCACTCAATGAAAGGAAGTTCATAATTGATTTACCCTTAGTTGCACGACGTCCTTCTGGAATATCATACATTTTCATTTGATAGACCTTTCCAAGGTCGGTGAAGAACAAGAGGTCACTATGAGTGCTTGCGGTAAGTAAATGGGTTACCACATCTTCTTCTTTGGTATCCAAATCAACTACTCCTACCCCACCACGTTTCTGTGCGCGATATTCAGTAGGATCGGTTCGTTTAATATAACCACCCGCTGTATAGACAAGAGCTGCATTGGTATCAGGAATCAAGTCTTCATCTGAGATATTTCCAACAGCACGAGCAACTACCTTAGTACGACGATCATCGTTATATTTAGCCTTAATTTCAACCAGTTCAGCACGAATCACTGCAAGCATTTTTTCTTTACTCGCCAAAAGTGTTTTTAATTCTTTAATGAACGCAAGTATTTCTTTCAATTCTTCTTCAACTTTTTTACGTTCAAGTCCAGCAAGCTTCTGGAGCTTCATGTCCAAAATGGCAAGCGCCTGAATTTCGGAAAGCTTAAACTTCTTCATCAAGCCTTCCTTGGCATCAGTAGTATCTTTTGAAGCCTTGATTAATTTAATGACTTCATCGATATGATCGAGGGCAATTTTCAATCCTTCCAAAATATGAGCTCGAGCCTCTGCTTTTCGTAAATCAAATTCGGTGCGACGTTTTACCACCTCCTGACGGTGAGCAATAAAATTCGTAAGGAAGTCTTTGAGTGAGAGGGTTTCTGGTGCACCATCAACAAGTGCCAACATGTTAAAGTTAAAATTACTTTCAAGTTCTGTGTGTTTATAGAGGTAATTTAAAACTTTTTGTGGATTCGCTCCAGCTTTCAAATCAAATACTACACGCATTTCCTTGGTAGACTCATCACGCATTGCCTTGATTTCTGTAATCTTTTTTTCTTGAACCAACAGAGCGATCTTCTCGATCAAACTGGTTTTATTCACACGAAAAGGAATAGAGATCACTACAATTTGAAATGCTCCATTTTTAAGTTCGACAATTTCTGCCTCGCCACGACATACTACCGGACCTCGTCCTGTTGCATAGGCGTGTGCAATTGCTTTCTTGTCATAAATAATTCCACCGATAGGAAAATCTGGGCCTTTGATATGATCCATCAATTCATCGTTGGTGATCTTTAAATTATCAATCGTTGCAACGGTTGCATCAATAACCTCGCCTAGGTTGTGCGGAGGAATATTAGTTGCCATACCTACAGCAATCCCCAGTGTTCCGTTCAAAAGAAGGATCGGCACCGCGGTGGGCATTACCGATGGTTCGCTCTGCGTTGCATCATAGTTAGGACGAAAATCTACTGTTTCTTTTTCAAGGTCACGAAGGAGCTCTCCTGAGAGTTTTGACATTTTCGCCTCGGTATAACGCATCGCCGCTGCACTGTCTCCATCAATAGAACCGAAGTTTCCTTGTCCCCAAATGAGTGGGTATCGATACGAGAAATTTTGCGCCATTCCTACCATTGAATCGTACACGGCAACGTCTCCGTGGGGGTGATACTTACCAAGTACCTCTCCTACTACCAATGCTGACTTTCTGAATTTTGCATTTGAATACAACCCGAGCTCGCTCATCGCATACAAAATACGTCGGTGTACTGGTTTCAATCCATCGCGAACGTCGGGCAATGCACGTGAAGTAATTACCGACATTGAATACGCAATAAACGCCTCGCGCATTTCTGTCGAGATGTTCATGGGAATCATTTTATCATTCTGAATATCTGTAGTTTTGATTTCGGGTTCTTTTTTCATAAACGTTTATTGTTGGTAGGGATTTGATTCATCATGTAACGTATCTGGCTTACTGACATCAATAATCTCGGTATTTTTATTTGGGCTTATAACAACATCTTTGATCGCTCCACCAAGCGAAGTAAGGGGGCTTGGGGCTTGAGACTTAGTTGATGCATGATTTCCTGTGGTAAGCGTCATCCCCCACCCTGCACCAATAATCGCCGTAAAAACAAGCGCAAGAACAAACGCGATAGTCATACGGACCTCTGGGGATTTTGAACGAAGATGTGCAAGTGTTTTTTTCATAATAAGTGAGTACTCTCCCGCCCGCTTCGCGAGGCACCCTCTCTAAAAGAGAGGGATTAACTTTCTATAATCACGACCTCCTGCTCCTTACTAGCAATGTCTTTATATTTTACGGTGAGCTTATCAACTGGAGTAACCTTATCCTCAGCTGATTCCTTGAGGAAATCCTTGAGCATGTCTTTTTCTTGATCAGAGCCATAATCCATAGGGATGATGACCTTGGGAGCAAATGATTTTGCAAGTTTGTGAGCAGCCTCAGCATCCAATACGGTCTTACCTCCGATAGGAACAAATAACATATCAACATCACCAATATTTTGTCGCACTTCGATTGTGAGGTCTGGTTGGTACATGGCGCCTAAATACAAAATCTTGATACCGTCGAATTCTAAATAATAAATAG
>CALRGS010000024.1 GCA_943357975.1 Candidatus Nomurabacteria bacterium
AGTCATAGGTTTCATAAACGCTGAACCTGCTTTTTTTGCTGCGGTTTTTGCTACTGCCATATAAATATAAAATAAGGTATCTTAATTCGAACTGCTAATAACCCCCCTAGTATAGCATATTCCCCTAGGAAAAGCACAAGGGGTGTCAACGCCCCCGTCACGCTGCGCGTGTCACCCCCTCTAAAAGAAGGGGTTGAAAAGTGCACGTCAAAACCCCTCTTTTAGAGGGGTCGACGGCGTAGCCGCGGGGGCGTTAGTTAGACTTTCGCTTCTGCTTTGCTTGTCGAGCCTTTTTAGCTGCAAACTTAGCCACGATGCGCTTCTTGGTTTTCTTTGAATGAGAAGCCTTGTTTTTAATACCCTGATTTAATCGTTTTGCCATATATATGAGTATACCTCAGTTTCTTATGTAACGCAACAGGATCTGGGATTTGTTGTGCCACTAAATCCCAGAAACCCTTACCATGGTTCATTTCTGCAAGGTGGCAGAGTTCATGAACAATGAGGTAGTCCTGGAGTTCTGGCTCGATCAGTGCGATTTTATAGCTAAAGTTAAGGTTTTTCTTACTTGAGCAACTCCCCCACTTGGTCTTGGTATTCTTGATAAATACCTTGTTATATTCAAAATTATAGAATTGATTGAAATGAGCAAGGCGTGCGTGCACCAACTCTCGCGCAGTTTCCTTATATTTTAAGTACTCACTGCGTGCCCCCTTATTGGTAACACGCCGACGGACTATTCTTGTTTTAAAAAGAAACTTGAACATATGATTAAGTAATCTACGCATGTTTCCCAGCGACAAACCCGGTAGTCCAGCACAGTTGCAATGACTGCCCTCCTGTTGGTCGGTTTACATGGAGCAAGTCCCCTGTTACAAACAGGTTATTAATTTTCTTTGACCGCATAGTTTTAGTATCAATCTCATCAAGTGGAATTCCTCCATCAGCAACCACGGCTCGATCGAGTCCCATAAGACCGGTTACTTCTACAGGAAGTTCAGTAAGCAATTTCACCAACTTCTTACGAGAATCTTTGGTCACACTGTGTACCTTGGTATCCAATTCAAGGAACGGAATGCATTCCTCTACCAATGGCAAAATTCCTGAGGCCATACCATTTGGAACGAGTTCACTAAATACATTTTTAAATGACTTATTTTTATGAGCATCAAATGTTTGAAGGATTAATTTTTCTACAGCACCTAGATCTTGCCCTGGGAATAGGTTGATGGTTGCTGTGACTTCACCTTCGTGTAATAAATCTCCGATCTTTTGGGCAGAGTTTAAAATGAGTGGGCCTGATAATCCAAAATGCGTTGCAAGGACGCGTCCTACTTTAAAAAATGATTTGGTGGTGACGTTGTTTCTCGTAAGGAAAAAAGTAATTTTTACATGATCAAAACTCTTTCCTGATAATGCATGAATCCAAGGATTTGAGGCAGCGATAGGAACAATGCTGGGTGTGGGATCGGCAATAGTATGCCCCAAGTCCTTGAGCCACTTAAATCCATCACCGGTCGAGCCTGTTTCTGGATGCGAAACTCCTCCGGTTGCGAGGATAAATGAGTCGGCGAAATAAACCTTTCCTCCGGCGGTGACACTGGTGATCTCCTCCTCACCCTCGCGATGTATCTGAGTTACTGGTGCTTTGGTAATAACCGTAACACCAGTATCTTTCATAAATTTTTCAAGTGCCTTAAAAACATCGAGAGCTTTTTCAGTTTTCGGGAATGCACGATTCAAGGCTTGAATAACTAATGGTAGTCCAAGTTTTTCAAAAAAATCAAACGTGTCTTGTACACCAAATTGTGAAAATGCTGAATATAAGAATTTTTCATTTTCTTTATAAAATGGCAATAATTTACGCACATCAAATTCTGCATGGGTGACGTTGCATCGCCCTCCGCCAGTAATCTTCAACTTCGCCCCCATTTCTTTATTTTTCTCCAACACCAAAACCCGCTTGCCCTGTTGGCCTGCGATCCCTGCGGCCATCATCCCCGATGCCCCACCCCCGATTACAATTACGTCGTAACTATCCTTCATGGGGTGAGTATAGCACAGGTTGACTTATTTAGTATACGTGCTATTATTGTCATGAATATTTTATAACGAAAAAGATCAACCATGCTAACAATCTTTAAAAGCAATATGAGGATTCGGTGGAATCGTAATTTTTTTATCGCAAATTGCAGTGCAGTCGTTTTTTGTTTATTTGTCCTCTCGCATATGCTTGAGACAAAACAACGTGAGTTCATATCTGAAATGACGCCCAAGATTCTTATTGAAAATGACGAATCTATTACCTACCAATACATCACGCGCGATATTATAAGTGGACCAACTTTGCACACACTCATGATTTCAAAGAAGTTCTTTTCAATGAAACACAAAGAATACATTGTTGCGTTCGTGGAGGCAAAACAAGGATTTTAGTTTTCTAAAAAAGCCGTAATTACTAAAGTAATTACGGCTTTCCTGATGAAGGCTTTTTCTAATTAAGCATTAAACCCAGGAATAACTTCACCCAGAGATGCAACATCAGACCTCCTCTTCATACTGTAAAAACACGTTTGAAGTATTGGAGAATAAATAATCGTAATAGGAAACTTTCCGCCTCGATCATTTTTTGTATACCCAATGATAAGCCAGTTGCCTTCTCGATGCGCAATGAATTCTGTTATGAGTAGAAATATTCGCAGCATTGCTTCATTGTAATAGTCTTCACCAGGCTTGATTTGATTCGCCCCCAAAAAACCTTTCTTGTAGTTCTCTTCTGAAAAAAGCACGGCTCCCTCGAGCTGTAGTTTTATGATTGCCTTTCCACCAGTATTCAGTGAAACGATCCCTGTTGCTTCTCCTTTTCCTATCCCTGCGGTAAATTCAGGTACATCTTTGATGTCTTCTTTAAAAATATCAACAATGTTCAATTTAGATTCGTTAAGAGTGATGCCAATAATACCTTCGGTGAGCACAGAGCTCTTTTCTGTTTTTTCTTCCTCCATAAAAATTTAATTGGGTTTGGTTTAGTATATTATAACATTTTTATAATATAATGCAAGCATCTGTGTATGTTAAGAGAAATCTTGACAAGTTATACCAAGTAGGTTATAGTTCCATAGAAATTCAAAAACTAAAAACAAACTGACCTATGAGAAAAATTTTAAATTTATCTACACTTCAGCCTAACGCCATTGTCAGATTAATACCTGTGGATGGTAAATGTTACGGCAATCCGGCATGTTTTTGCATTGTGAAATCAGTTAGAAAAATTCCTAAAAAGGAACTGATTGGGCAATATACTTTTGAGCGCCACAAAAAGGCATTGGTTAAAAATAACTACAACTATACCCAGTTGGATCTCATACAATTCAGTGCAGACAAAGGTTCTTGGAGCATGCGTGTGCCTACAAAGAAATCAGTATCATTTCTTTCTCTTAATGATACGGACTACGAGTTTGAACTGGAAGAAGCCTCTTTATCTGCAGTGAAGGCTGCGATTGCTGAAGCGGAAAGTGCTGAAATCGCTGAAATTGATAAAAGTGCTGAAAAACAAAAAGGGGCTGTTAAGCAAACTTACGGAAACATATTAACAAGTGCCTTAGAAAGGTTAATTGAATCTTAAGCCAGCTACGCTTCTTAAAACAAAAAGCCCGTTCAACGATGAACAGGCTTTTTTTATTTCCAATTATTTCTTTTCCATCCCCTTCCCCAAATCCAACACCTCATCAATACGAATCTGTGTCACGAATTCAGGAACGTGCGATACCAGAATCAGCGCTCCTTTATATTCATCAAGCGCCTTGGCAATAACTGGCAAGTGACGGAAGTTGATGTGGTTCGTTGGCTCGTCGAGGATGAGCAGTCCTGGTCGTGTCAGCACCAGTTGTGCAAATGCCACAAGCCCCTTTTGCCCCTCTGAAAGCGATCCAATTTTTGTACGAATCATATCCCCTGTGATCAAGAATCCACCAGCTACCGAACGCATATATTCCTCGTCTAATTTCCCAGTCACTTCTTTAACCGTTCGTGACAATGACTCATACACCGTGTCATTGAAATCAAGCGTAGAAAAGTCTTGGCGGTAATATCCCACACGAACGCCTTTGGTAATAGTAATTCCTTTAGCTCGTCCATGCGCCATAGATTCAAGGAGCGTTGTTTTCCCAATACCGTTGGGACCTACTAACATCATGTGATTATTCTTCCGCAATTGTACTTTCACAGGAAAATCTTTTGGTTTACCTTGTTTCAAAAGAGATACAGAGTCTCCTACCACAATGTCACCATTCAAATCGTCTTGGAATGGAATCGTAAAATGTTTAATCGTTTTATCTTCCTTACGTACATCTACTTTTTCTTCTTCCATTTCTGCAGCATCATCACGCATTCGTTTCGCAACCGCACGAAGGTTTCCTCCCTTCATGGCGAACTTGTTTGCCTGGTCTTTCTTGGCCTGAATTTCCTTGGCAAGGAGTGCATTCTTACGGTTTTCTCGTTCCATACGTGCTGCAATTTGATCACGTACATCAGAATAGTTTCCTACATACTGTTCGATCTTCCTGGTGTATACATCCAAGTACAATACCGCATCAGTAAATGCGTTAAGGAATGAGGCATCGTGGGAAATGACGATCACTGTTTTTTTATAATGCACGAGGAAATCAGTGAGGTGTTGAATCCCGTCATGATCAAGGTTGTTCGTTGGTTCATCAAGGAGTAAGATATCAGGGTCTTGAATCAAGGCAGAAGCAAGGAGGAGTCGCGCTTGCTGTCCACCAGAAAACGAACGGATGATACGATCATGCACCTCTTCGTGTCCTATGAGGTTTACTACTTCCAAAACATCATCAATCTTTGGATCGATGTCGTACACTTTTTCTGTAAAACATTTTTCAAAAAATGCACGTACGGTGAGGTCGAGCTCATCACGTGGGATGACTTGTCGAGAAAGGGCGATGGTGGCGTTCGGTGACAAAATAACACGACCGTCTTCAGGTTCGTTTTTGCCTGTGATCAAGGAGAAGAGTGTCGACTTCCCTGCTCCATTTTGTCCCATGATGGTTACTTTCATTCCCTTGCGCACTGAAAAATCCACCTCTTCGAGGATGGGTTTGTTTTCGCCGTATTCAAATGATAATTTTTCGAATCGAATGATTACCTCACCATGGTTATTTGTCGGAGATTTTTGCTGCGCCATAAGGCAATTATTATACATTATTTTTACGAAAAAGCGAGGGGTTTATAGTTACTTTATCCTTATTTGGTAACATATTTGATACATTGACAAGCACATACAAATATGCTATATTATATTCAAGCGAGTGGAGTAACTTGTTTAAAAATACTCTCGACATTGCACGGTGCAATAAAATTCTTTTCAAATGAAAAATTTGCCAAACAAAGCTGCTATCGCTTTTCAAAACTTAGCAAAAGAACTTGTCGCCACAGTAACTGTTAATGAAACATCCCCAGATTTTGATGTCATCATTCCTAAAGCCGAAACCGTCTATCTTTGGGATAGGAAACATGGAATGGAACAGGTGACCTTTCCAGAAAGCTTTCTGGTGTACGATGACTCGTTATCCTTAGGGAGCACTATTTTACATTTTTCTTCGCAAGGGGGAGACACAAGATTTTCTTCTATTGGGGTACATAATCCAACAGAAAAAACCCTGAATGTTTACCTAGCGAATATGGTTGATGTGAGGATTTGGGAACATGAAGCACTTACCCAGGGCTTCTATGATGAAATAGTTCGTGATAGTACAACTACTTCCTCAGTTGGATTTTCAGGTTCGCTGTAGAAAACAAAAAGCCGAATGAATTACAATTTGTAATCACTCGGCTTTTTCTATTCCTAAAATATGTTCACGGCCTCAAGGTTGGATTATTTTATGAGACTTAGTTTTTCGGCACGACTTAATCGCTTCAGTTCCCCTTCGCGCGTACGCGCCTCGGCATAACTTGCACACTCTTCGGAATATTTTAAAACCACGGGCCTACGGATTTTGGTGTAATGAGCCCCTGATTTTAGATTATTGTGCGCGTGAAGCCTTTTGTCCAAGTCATTGGTAGACCCAATATAAAAAGTCTTATCTGCACATTCTAGTAAATATACGAAATACATAGAACAGTTAGTTTGTTGTATCAAGGTTTGCACAGTCTCCTTGCGACATCTGAAATCCTGGAGTAAGGTTTCCAGCGTCTTTATACCCATACGTTCCATCGCCTTGGTCTACCATCTCACCAAATAGTGCCACAGCACTTCCTTCACCAAATATAATTTTCAATTGTTCGGTTACGGTCATTCCTTCAGCTATTGAATTCCATAATACATCAGCAGTCCGCGCAGAAATTTTTGGATCCATAGGACCAATAGCTCCTGTGAACGTTCCGACCTTTGAATCCTTTTCTCCAGGAAGGTTTTTATATTCTCCTATCACTCGAGTTCCACCTGGACCCGTGATGCTCATTTTCAAAATGGCTCGATCAGAAAACCCACTCGGTAATGTTTTTTCGTAATGAAAGCACATTTCAATAGGCTGAGCCGATGGTGTCAGATCTGGTTCTGGAGTCACAGCAACAGGCTCTTTGGTATTCCTTAACAAAACCGCTGTAATTATTACAGCAATAGTAAGCAGTACTCCTCCACTGATGAGCAAGGTTTTTTTCATGTCGCGTTATTATTGCTTTTTACTGAACACCATCACATTTGAAGTTTCTCCAAGGATCAACACGAGGTTTCCATCAGCATCGGTGGTCATACGTGTTGCTTGGGCAAGGCTTGTTGTGAAATCGGTTTCCTGTGATCCTTCGCAATATTTAAGGGTGCTCACGAACTGTCCGAATGAAATAACTCCATCAGAACCCATGGTGTATTCCCCACCAAATCCATTACAGTCAGTTGCTCCAGAAACTTTTCCATCAGTTCCGAAAGTAATTGAAAATTCTCCAGGTTTAGCAACGGGAACCATTCCATCGCCTCCGATAATATTTCTCTCCCATACCCAAGTCTGTCCGACAACGTCAGCTAGTTGTGGTGGAGGCGTGCTTCCAGCTGGAAGCTTGCCCATCATACGCCCTGAATCTAGAGGGCTTGTTGCTGGTGCATTATTTAATGCGCGAATACCGAAGAATATCGCTACGGCAACAATGATAATAATTGCAATTGAAGAAATGGTTTGTTTTGTCATGGGGTAAGTATAGCATAAATCAGTTTTTCATAGGACAAGTAGAATATAGTGGAATACTTGACAAGTTATTCTATATATGTATAATTACCCCCAGTAACTAATTTCTTTAACCAAAAAACCATTAACCATGCCCAGAAAGAAAGGACCTAAAAAGCCCCAAAAAATGTATTTATTGAGAACGCTTCGTATTCAAAAAGGCATTGCTACCCTGAAAAGCTTTGCGGATAAAATAGCAAAGAATATGGAGAAAACATCTGAAAAGGGTGCCCGAGCCGTGATGTCTGCCCTCTCCCGTTACGAGAACGGAAAAAAGCCACCAGCACCCTATTTTGAAGCTATTAAAGCGGTGTTGGAACTTTCTCCTGAAGAGATACAAAGTATCAACAAATCTTTCGCTCGTACTGGCGCTAAGAAGAAAAAAACAAAGAGCCGTTCTTTTAAAAATAACTCAACAACGAGCCCTCGCAAACGAAAACCGTTAAATGATGCGGTGCCGCCTACTTCAAAGCCTGGAATAATTACCCCAGAGGCAGCAGCTAAATTCAGTAACGCAGTAGCTGCTTTAGGTGAGATTTCGCTTGAGCGCGCTATACAGTTGCTCGGAGATATTGCAACCAAGTAATCGTGCAGGTAGTGAAGTACAAAACCGTCCCTTTTCAAAAAGTGGGGCGGTTTTTTTATGTTCTTGTTCAGTTCTAGTTACGCTTCCTTAAAAATTCTGTACGGAGGATGATGCCTTTCATGTTGTCATAGCGACATTCTACCTCTTCAACATCACCAGTGAGTTTAATACTTTTGATCACGGTCCCCTTCTTTATAGTAAGTTTTGTCCCACCAACTTTAAGGTCCTTGATTACAGAAACCTCGTCACCTGACGCGAGGGATTTCCCTTCGCAGTCTACGCAGGCTTCGATGTCTTCTTGGTCAACATCCTCTTCGTCTTTGATTTCATCGTGATTCATATGGTTGGGATAATAGCACGAATATTAAAAAGTGTCTTTGTAGAGTCGTTCTACTTTGGTTCTGGCCCAAGGCGTTCTGCGGAGGAATGTGAGGCTGGATTTGATGCTTGGGTCTACCTGAAAGCACTTGATGCGCACATACATCCCCATCTTCTCCCACCCCAAATGCGCCACAAGTTCGTTGAGGATGGCTTCGAGGGTTTTGTTTTGGAGTGGGTTGGGCATGTGTGGTTATCTATGTAATTATTTCTAAAAAGTTGCTATAATTTATATTTCATTTGCCAACCTCCTCCGTCTTTTGTCC
>CALRGS010000025.1 GCA_943357975.1 Candidatus Nomurabacteria bacterium
TCAAGTTCTTCCTCAAGGGGAATAGCTGCACCAATTTTAATTTTGATTCGTTCTGCGGTTCTATCACCAATCGCAAGGTTGTAATGTTTTTTAATATAATCAGTAATGGCTCGATCAATTTTATTTCCAGCGCATTTAACTGAGGTACATGCCTGAATAGACCCGAGCGAAATTACTGCAACATCCGTTGTTCCTCCACCAATATCAACCACCATGTGACCATGAGGCTCATTAATGGGAATTCCAGCACCAATAGCCGCAACAATAGGTTCGCGTACTACGTGAGCAACCTTAGCACCAGCTTTCATTGCCGCTTCTACCACCGCACGACGCTCGGTCGAGGTTACTCCTGCTGGTACAGAAATCATCACTTCTGGTTTTACCCATCCCATTCCTCCAAGAGCCTTCTTCATAAAATATCGAAGCATGGCTTCGGTTACGCGGTAATCGGCAATAACACCATCCCGCATAGGACGATAGGCAATAATAGAATCAGGAGTTTTCCCAAGCATGGCTCGAGCGTCTGACCCAATGGCCAAAATCTGATTATCGTGCTCAGAAATAGCTACTACCGAAGGTTCATTGATCACAATCCCCTTTCCTGGCAAATATACCAGCACATTAGCGGTTCCTAAATCGATACCCAATTTCTTCGAGAAGAGTCCCATAGATACGGGCACTATAGCATAATCGACTAAAAATGAAATAATCGTCTGATATTTGACAGCTCAAACCCCGCATGATAAATTCACAATAAATCTCTTCACCTAAAACAACAAATTATGAGGAAAATTATCCTATCGATCAGTATTTTATTTACTGTATTCATCAGCGGTATAAGCCAGACACCACAACCTTATATCTACAAAGAATCTGGTGAAATACGCCTTACTGCAACACTTGTATCTCCTTATAGTGATTCGAGTAATATTACTCTTTTAGATAGAAGAGTAATTCTCGACACTGCATCAACCACTCACTTTTTGTTTAATGTAAGAGGAGTAATTCAAACAATCAACCAGAATAAAAACGTTTGGGATGCTGACCAAGAAACATCCACACCGGTGATTGTGTACACTGCTTTTAAAGTAACGAAAGTAACGATTTCTGATGGACTTACTCAGCCTAGTCAAACAGGTACCGGACAGGACCATACTGTGATGGTGAGGATTGAGTAGTTTATCTTTTAAACACAAAAAAGTGTTTCCTCTGCATAGGAAGCACTTTTTTTATTTATATTAAAAGATAAAATTATTCAGCAGAAATCACCATCGAAGTTCCAACATCTACAAGGTCGTAAAGCTCAATAATATCTTCATTTCCCATATTGATACACCCACGACTCTTTGGAGTACCAAGGGTATGTTCTTCACTTGTGCCATGAATATAAACAAAGCGCTCTTTAGTATTATTATTTTCAGGATCCACGCCATCTAACCATAAGATTCTTGATGTTATTAATCCAACATTGATAGCTGTTTGATTCCAGGTTCCAATAGGAACTCTTGCTTGAAAAATAGTGTAGATAGGCTGATTGCCTCCAATCTTTTCTGCGATCACAAAATTTCCTAACGGTGTCTTACCGCTATCATTTTCAAAACCGATACCAATTCGAGAAGACGAAATAGTGTAGGTCTTAATGACTTGACCATTTTCGGATAAGGTCATGGTCTGTTTTGGAATTGATACGTGAAGTGATTTCATAATTTCCATAATACATTTTTATGATAAGATGTCGATGTGAATATTCTCCTTGGGAAAACAATCTTACATTACGAACAGATGGGACAAGGGTCGGAACAGATACTCATTCTGCATGGCTGGGGGCGTTCTTTGAATGAGTGGCTTCCGGTTGCAAAAAAGTTATCATCCAAATATACCGTAACCCTTTTAGATCTTCCTGGCTTTGGATCCTCAGAAGATCCCACTACTCCTTGGGATACCTATGATTATGCCAACCTTGTTCTGGGTTTTATGAAAAAACTAGAAATAAAATCCTCAATTATTGTGGGACATTCTTTTGGTGGACGTATTGCGACTATTCTTGCGGCAAATAATTCTGAACGAGTTCCTTCTATCGTCCTCATAGATGCAGGAGGTATCCACATACAATCTTTCATAACTAAATTCAAAATATTTTTCTATAAAATTTTTGTAAAGCCGGTAAGGTCCATTATTCCTAAAAAACTTCAGAAATTATTAGGGAGTGGTGACTATCGGGCACTTTCTGGAACTATGCGTACTAGTTTTATCAAAATAGTAAATCAAGACTTACGATATTTATTTCCGAAGGTTACAGTGCCTCTGAGTATTATTTGGGGCAGTAATGATCAAACACTCCCTGTAGAATATGTAAAGATTTATAAAAAACTTATCCCTCATGCCCAAGTAAAAATAATATGGAGTGCTGACCATAGTCCTCATTTGTCAAAACCCGCCGACACCATAGACGCTTTGGAGGAAATATTATTATGAAAAAAATAATCCAAATTATTTTCCCATATAGATTTTATTTACACATCTTCCAGTTGGAACGATATGATATTTCAAGAGTATTGCCTTGGATTTTTTCTCATTTCTGGCAACGTACAAATCAAAATAAAAAACCTTTAGTAATCACTACCAAGATTAGACAAATCCAGTGGATATCATTGGTATGGTTTATAGTTTTAGCCAGTATTCATTATGCTATAGGAATCATTTTAATTCTTCAGCCCTATTTTCTTATAATACTATCCATCTGGAGTTTAAAACCATACGAACTATGGAATCGAGCACGAACCATTAGAATTACTCGGGATAAAATTCTCTCCCTGCAACATACTAAAACTATTGGCATCGCAGGATCATATGGAAAAACATCTGTAAAAGATATTCTGTACCATCTCCTCAGAGAGGATTTTAGGGTTTTAAAAACACCCCTCAGCTACAATACTATTTTTGGTATCGCTCAAGTGGTTGATCTCGAGCTTGATGATTCATATGATTACTTTCTTTGTGAACTTGGCGAATTTCAAAATGGCGATATTATCGAAATGTGCGAAATGGTAAATCCTTCATTTGGAATTATGACAGGAATTAATAATCAACACCTCGAACGTTTCGTAGTTATTGAAAATACCATCAGCACTATTTTTGAACTCTTTGATTACTTGAATAATAAAAATGTAAAAACTGTTGCAAATTTTACAAACACCTATATCACGGACGAGGTGGCGAGACGAACTATATCAAATAAGATTATTTCTTATAGTGACAAGGGGGGTAAAACTTGGGCAAGTAATATAAAATTTTCAGACCTTGGAACATCTTTTACATTACGTACACCAGATGGTGTAACAGAAATTCAAACTCCATTATTAGGAAGTGCTCATGTAAACAATATTTTAGGAGCTATTACTCTAGCACTTGAGTTAGGGGTTGCTCTAGAGACAATAACTACCCGAGTAAAAACACTCCCTCATGTTCCCCACCGCTTTGCACAAACACACCTTTCAAACGGATACCTCTTGATTGATAACTCGTATAGTAGCAATACTGACAGTTTCCGAGAAGCGATAACCATCCTTGGAGGGCTTGATAGAAAAAATAAAATTTTAGTTACTCCTGGAATGGTAGAGCTTGGCTCAATCAGTAATGAAATCCATAAAAAACTTGGCCAGCAAGCAGGTGAAGTTTGTACTAAAGTTATCCTTGTAGGAGTCAGCGAACGAACAAAATCACTCGAGCAAGGGATTGGTCCTGACAACTGTATCTATATGAGCGAGATTAAAGATCTCTGGCAAACGATTTCTGAACTAGGATACGAAGCTGGTGATACTGTCATTCTTCTTGAAAACGATCTACCGGATAATTATTAGAGGTTTTTAAAAACACTTGAAGTGAAAACTCGTGCATGACGGGTTTTTTCTTCCTGTTGAATAAAGGCTAATTCAATAAGTTCATTAATTAACCTAGCAAACGGTTTTCCTTGTGCCTCCCAGAGATAATACGCGAGGCTTCCTGGGATTGTATTCACCTCTACCAGGATTAATTTATTTTCTTGCTTATTTACCAAAAAATCAATTCGTGCAACCCCTCCGCAATTCAAAACTATGAATGCGTCTCGTGCGTAAGTCTCAATAGCCGTTTTTAACTCTGGCGAAATTTGTGCAGGAATACGACGACTCGTTGAGGCCATTCCTTTCGATCCGCTTGGAGTAGTGATCTTTTTCGATTGAGCCCCCTTTAAATACTTATTTTCGAAATCAAGAAAATCTCCGTCAGAATAAACTTCTTCAAGCTCTGATACTACAACCTCCTTATTCCATAGACCGAGGCATGAAATATTTATTTCTGAATCATATTTAAATTCTTTTTCGACAAGAACTTTTCCATCAAATGAGAATGCGAGCTCGAGCGCATTTTGTAATTCATTTTGATCCTTTGACCGGGAAACTCCAATACTCGAACCTCCATTAGAGGGTTTTACAAACACCGGATAACCAAGTTTAGATTCTATTGCTGAAATAACATTACTAGAATTATTTAAAAAGTCGCTTTCCATAACCACTACTTGGTCTGCAAGTGGAATATTTACTTCACGTAAAACCTTTTTCATTGAAACCTTGTCCATGCAGAGCGAAGAACTAAGCACCCCAGATCCTGTATAAGGTAATCCTAACGATTCACAATACCCCTGAAAACCACCTCCCTCACCCATACCTCCATGAAATGCACAAAATGCACCCTCTATTTTTATTTCCTCCGTACCCAAGACCTTTTTAGTAGTCAGAAAAACTCCGTCTTGTTTTTTCGTTATCTGTACCAACTTACTTTTTGCAAGCAAAAGGTCAGTATCTTTATAATTTTTAGTATCTACTAATTCTTTCCCAGTATAAAAGAATCCTTCACGGGTTACATAGACCGGCACAGGATTATATTTTGAGGTATCAAAAGCGTGGAATGCCTGAACTCCAGTAAGGATAGAGATATCGTGCTCTGGCGACTGACCACCAAAAAATACTGCAACGTTTTTCATATTTTTGAATTGTAGCACCTTTTGACATAGCCTTCAAATTATGATTATATGAATCAAAATATTAACTCATAAAACCCCAGTTCTTTACTATGACAACAGCAACGACATCTCGTTTACAGAGCTCCATCGATTCTGGTGTAGCATCTGGCCTTTTTGCAGGTGGAGGTATTGGCTTCTCTATAAACAAAGCCACCACCTGTGCCTACTCTGATAGTTGTATCCCGAATTCGTCCACTCTTTTTTCAAAGGACACGTTATTTGACATTGCCTCAATTACTAAGGTGATCGTAGCAGTCGCCATATTAAAACACATTGAAAAAGGAGACCTGTCTTTGGATACACCACTCGCACGATTTGTTGGAGGCACTGGTAAAGATTGGGATAAAATTACCATCTACCACCTTCTCACAAATTCATTCAAGCTTGATTTCAATGAAAAGCTTTATGTACACACCCCTGCTGAAATAGAAATGATCATTACCTCAAGCAACCTAGTTGCTCATGATGATAATTTCTACTACCACAATCACAACAGCATTTTGTTAGGATGGGTGCTTGAAAATTTAGTTGGCGACACGCTTATCACTATCATCCGTAAGGAAATTTTCAAGCCAGCGGAGATGCATCAGGCGTTTTTCTACCCTGAACTCCCTCAGGCATGTTTGCACGATGTAGTTCCATCATTCAATGAGAAGATTTCCGACAAGTCATTTATTGGAAGACCTCATGATGAACTCGCTTACCAATATTCAAAATATGGACAAGCAGTAGGATGTTCAGGTATTTTCTTAACAGTAGAAGATATGCTGAAATTTGGAAATTATGTGCTTTATGGAGCATTTAAAAATTCAGAAACCATGCTGGCAAAAATGGCAGTTAACTACCTTGCACATTGCGGAAGAACTTCTGGTTTATCATTCGATAAACCAACAGATGATTACCGTTGCCCGTGTTTTGCTCGCGAAACATTAGCAATGACTGGTTTTACCGGATGTTCTTTGTGGATTAATATCAAGAGCCAAAAAGTCCTCACCGTCCTTTCGAATGGGACTTACCCCAAAACAAATCTTGAGCGTGTGATGTCCAAAGACAAAGGATTAGTGAGCCCATTATTTGGATATCGCAGAGAATTAGTGAAACACCTCTTTCCTTGCAAACATTGCGATGAGTAAGTACTCGAATTCTTTTCTTAAGCCCCAGCTGTTCACAGCCGGGGCTTTTTTTGTTACACTTTTTGTCCATGAAAACATCACCCCTTCACTACTATCGAGAATGGCTCCTTAATGAACCAACCGCTGCTGATCGAATATTAGATCGGAATCTTTCTAATCTTTCAAGCCTTGTTCCAGAAAAAACAAAGGTTCACCTCATTGGCATTTGTGGTAAAGGCACCGCAACCCTTGCTGGCCTTTTGATTGAGCAAGGATTTCAGCTCACGGGGTCTGATGATACCTTCTACCCACCGATGAGCACTATTGTAGAAAACCTAGGTATCCAGATTTTTAAAACCTATGATGCAAAAAATATTGAGGGTGCGGACTTGATCATTGTAGGAAATGTATGCCCACCAAATCATGTCGAAGTTGTTGCGGCCAAAGAAAAAAATATTCTTCAAATTTCTATGTCCGAAGCACTTGAGTATTTCTTCTTACAAGAAAATGGTGAGGACAAGAAAAATATAATTGTTGCAGGAACCCATGGAAAAACAACGCTCACTGGGATGATCTCGTGGGTTTTGGAACACGCAGAACTTGATCCTCTTTATTTTATTGGAGGAGTTATTCAAGGAAGTAAGACGAGTCATCGGTTTTCAAACGGACAATATACCGTACTTGAAGGCGATGAATATGATACGGCTTACTTTGATAAAGGTCCTAAATTTCTCCACTACAAGCCTTGGTGTGGAATTATTACGTCATGTGAGTATGACCATGTGACCATGTATCCTTCGTTTGAGGCTTATCAGCAAGCATTTAAATTCTTCATCGAGGAAATTAATCCTGCTGGGTTCCTCATTATTCATGAAGATACTTATAAGCTCCTTGAAGACGTTTGTGCAACATTCACAGGGAAAATCATCGTGTATGGAAAATCAACATTAGCAGAATCTGCATTGCCACCACTTTTAATTCCAGGAATTTATAATCAAGAAAACGCGCTTGCAGCGTATATCGTAGGAACTCAGTGTTGTGGGCTTGATGCTGATATTGTAAAAAAACACCTCGCAACATTTCCGGGGATGGAACGACGTCAGCAGGTTTTATTTAATACTGACCAGTATTTATTCCTCGATGATTTTGCACACCATCCAACAGCGGTGCGTGTGACCCTTGAAGGATTGCGTGAGCGCTATCCGGATCGCAGACTTATTTGCCTCTTCGAACCTCGTTCAAATTCAAGTCGTAAGAAACTTTTTGAAAAAGCTTATTCAGAAGCTTTTGATGCAGCTGATGTGATTGCAATTTGTACTCCGGAATTTCGATGGAATGATGACCCCAAGGATTTCGTAGATATTGATCATATTGTGAGTCTTTTAAACAGCGCAGGTAAAAAAGCATACAGTTCACATGGTACTGATGAAATTCTCACCACACTTTCTGAAATCCTCACCCCTGGTGATGTCATCGTGACCATGAGTAATGCTTCGTTTGATAATATTCAGGAGAAGATTTTGGGATTGTTGCAAAATTCTTAAGATGGATTATACTGATACTTGTAAATGCTTCTCTCGTCAGAAGCCCAGAGAAAGAGCCCCTAGGGGCTCTTTCGTATTTATATTAATCTTCTGATTATTTCTTTAATTAAAACTACTTCTTCATTTGAAATTTTACCCATAAACCTTAATAGTCTCTTTGCGTCTAACAATCTTAACTGAGAAAGTATTACTGTAGAGCCATTAAGACTTGCTAGTTTGTGATAAAATTTCCCTTCCTTTTCTTGGGAAGTAAGCGGTACTGCCAAGAAGACGTTATTATTGAATCTTCTAATGATAAGAACTGGTCTTTCAAAATATTCATTCTTGCCATCTTCCTCATCGCCTATATTTTTTCCCAAGGAAGTAAACCAAATTTCCCCCTTATTGAAAAATACCCGAGATCTTTTCGAGATGTCTTTTTTAAGATGATTCCAATTGTCATAATCCAACCCCTTATTCATATAAAGACATACTAGCTCAGCCAGATAAAATCCAGATAAATTTTTTCTCAAGAAAAAATAAAGTCTTACTATATAAAACGCTTGCAAATAAAAAAGCGGAAG
>CALRGS010000026.1 GCA_943357975.1 Candidatus Nomurabacteria bacterium
TTATTTCCGATCTCGTAATGTTTCAAGAGGCTTCCGGTGGTTCGGGTGTCTTCGCATAAAATACAATCAACGGTCTTCAGAGTTTCTACCGCTCGAAAAGTCATATCGGACATATTGCCGATAGGTGTTGCCACAATATAGAGTTTCCCAAGGTCGCTTGACATAGTTACTAATACGTAATACTATAACACAAAATAACTTATTCTCAAATCATTAAAAACTAAAACACATGCCGATCAAAGGAATAATCCGTGTCATTTTTCCAGGAGACCCTATCAAAAATATGCAAATTGGAACAGTCTGTTACCTTAATGCCCAAGACATCATTCTTACCAAGGATGCATTGTTTATAGACGTAGACTCTGAAATTTTTTTAAATGATGAAATTATTGACGATTCTTTTATTTTAGTAAAAAGAATCGGAGAGGGGTTGGCCTCAAATGATTTTGAATTAGATTTTACAGGACTCAACAAAGAAACCTTTTTTGACATTGAAAATGACTCTCTGCATGTAAGCATGTTTAGTGAAGCTGGTAGATTTATCATATTTAAAAATGTTGACTATGTTGAGGTGTTTGATTTGGATAAAGAAAAAATTTCACCTCTCGAAGAAAAAAGACTTGAACTTAAAATCGCTCTCGATCTTAATGATTACGAGAAAGCTGCAATTATTCGAGATGAGATTAGTAAGTTGGAAGATGATGAAGGGAGTTCTGTTCGTAAAGAGAAAAAAGCTTGAGTTAAAACAAAAATCATTCATTACGCCCCGATGGGTAATGAATGATTTTTTATTTCTCTAAATACCCCTCCTTGAGTAACAACTCCCTTTTTACATTCGGTCCTCCCCTATTATAATTCCCAATCTTCCCATTACTCCCAATCACCCGATGGCACGGGATGGTAAGGTCAAAATTTTTCGCCATGATGCTCCCCACAGCACGGGACGCGCCAGGACTCCCGGCTTTTTGTGCAACTTGTGCATACGTCAAAACTTTCCCTTTAGGGATTTTTTTAACAATAGTTTTTACCTTATCAGAAAATGACTTCATGGGTGGAGTTATTTTCTCAAAATCTCCAGTATCTTATCAAGTTTTTCTGTTTCAATACGAGAGAGTTGTGTTTGCAGCTCTTCGATTTCCTCCTTAGCTGAAAGATTGGTTTCATAATCAGCCTGAGCCTGTGTGCGATCGCGATCAGTCTGGCGATTTTGTGACATCATGATAAATGTCGAAAGGACAATGGATTCAAGCGACACGATCAGAGTGAGTAGTCCAAATGGAAAAGGCTCAACTTTGAAGATGATCCATCCTCCAAACCAAATAATATGGATAATCACAAATGACCACGATCCAACGAACGTGGTTGCCCAGTCAGCAAGAGTTCCCGCAAGACCTCGTGAAGCCTTGTCAATTTCGTGCCATGTTTTTACCAAAGGATTTATATGAGGATTTGTTTTCATAGTGCAATTATATCAGATTTTTATTAAAAAGGACTCGCGATGGGATTAGTTCCATCAAATGTCATTCGTTTATACACAGCTCGAGTTGTTTCTACATCACGCATGCAATATTCACAGATTTCTTTTACCTTGCCTGCTTTGTAAAAATTCCATACTTCAGACCCGTCGATTCCTTCACCCTTAGGTGTTGGGATGCCTAGTGCAAGAGCTATGTGCTCAAGTCCTAATTTTTGGCTCCCCCAATTTGACCATTCTTGCATCGTGTCGAAAATAGGAAGGTTTTGGTAACGGGCAAATGATAAATGCTTCACCATATCCCAAGGTTTTTTTCCAGGTTCTGAAAATCGTGTCCAAGTTGGCTGTACCCCAAGGACCATTGATCGCTGTAACAAAAAGCGCAAATCGAATTCCATAATATTGTGTCCAACAAATAAATCAATTTGTTTTGCGATAAACCAAAAGTCTTCGAGAGTTTTTTTCTCACCCGCCTCATCGTCGGATAAATTGTAAATAGTTCGTGTCTCATCATCATTTACTGCATATGAAATACAGAGAACTCGCCCGAACGATCCATCAAATGCAGTGTTTTCTATAAACTGTTCAAGTGATTCAACTTCTTTACTAGGATCCTTGGCTTGAGATTTTTTTACCTTGCGTTCGTAGAGATACGCCAAAGCCTCATGGGAAGACTTGTCTGCTGGGATGGTTTCGATGTCGAAATAGAATTTTTTCATATGAAATAGTATAGCATATCAAAACTCCCCCTAACCCCCTCTTGGCAAGAGGGGGAATTCGCGCCACTGCATTCTAGATTTAGCTGGTGCGACTCCCTTCCTCTTGCCAAGAGGAAGGGTTGGGGATGGAGTTTGGAAGTGTTTATTTCCCCAATAACATCTTCGCCAGTCTAATCTGATCAAAACTAAACTCGTATCCCGCCTTGTCGAGGTAGGACTTTATAGGAGAAAGCTTAATAATACCAGCATCAGTGCGACTGATCGGCGCATGTTCAAAAGCCTTCTTGATAACATCTAAGTCTCCCCCGTCCATATAAATGTGGTGGAATTTCACATCCATGTTCAGCTCCCTACATTTTTCAAGGTGGTTCACAATAGTTCCAAATGTCAGCTCGCGCTCCTTGGCAACCTCGGGAATTGTTTTACCTGACTTGATTAAATCGTAAGTGGTTTGATGAGTTTTTTCTGTAGAAACTTTGCCAACCTTTTTCAAGTCCTTCTTGCTTAATTTTAAAGCAGTGAGGCTTCCATTGCATTTCACAATAAAATCATCATGCATGGTTTGCAATGCTCGCTTGGAAATATTCTCAAGGCGTTCAACCGCTCGATCCGAAAGGCTTTGGAGTTGCTGGTCAACAATAAGGATGCTTGGATCAACCGCGAGAGCATTTGGCGAAATACCCAGGAGGTGTACTCCGTCGAGCGTTCGTACTCGCGAAAGAGCTACATACCCCATTCCATAACTAAACGACTTGGAAAGGTCGATCACTGCCGCATCGAGGCTCATTCCCTGGCTTTTATGCACGGTAATAGCCCATGCGTGACGAAGTGGGATTTGTGTAATAGAGGCAAGGATTTTTCCTTCATCTTCGACGGCCCAGTTTTCTGTATCAACCGTAATGCTTTCCCCATCGAGCGTTTTCACAATAGGTAAATCCATTTCACTATCGAAATCTACAATGGTCCCCCGTGTTCCGTTTACAAATCCTTTGTCGAAATTATTTTTTACAAACATGACTTCCGTTCCAATTTTTAATTTCAAAATTTCAGGAGCGAGGCAACTTTTTTTCAAGTTATCAATGAGGTTTTGTTTTCCTTTACTGGTCATATAAAAAACACGTTGATCGGTATCAAGTCCAGCAAGCTGCTTATCATTAATAGTATCTACGTCTGCATTGTGTGTAAACAATTTCGTGATATTTTGAAAATCTTCTTCGTTGTATTCCTTGATTCGAGATTCAAGTGTTTCAAAGTGATAGGACTCGAGTTCGTTTCTACGGATGGCGTTTAATATATCAAGGAAGGTATCGTCCTCCTGGCGATGTTGCTCGGTCAAATAACACATGGCAAGTCCCATGCTGCGCCAAGCACTTGCTTGTACGATAAAATCAACAGGAGCGTTACCTTTAGAAATAGGTGGTAATTGAAATAAGTCTCCACAGAGGATAATCTGAATTCCACCGAACGGCGTGGTGTCTTTCCTTTTCATGCCACGACAGAGTCGATCGAGGTTATCCAAGAAGGTTCCTGACAACATCGAGATTTCGTCGATCACCAGTACTTTTACTTTTTCAAATCGATCGTACAAATATTTTTTTGATTCCATCTGATCGATATCATAATCGGAAAGCATGTCGCGAATACCAATTCCCGACCATGCGTGAATCGTCATGCCACCCATGTGGGTTGCAGCGATTCCAGTACTTGCTGTTACGGCAACATCGATTGCATGTTCACGGAGATATTTAATATACGCATTTAATACATACGTCTTACCACTTCCCGCACTTCCTGTGAGAAATATATTGTGCCCCATTTTTAAAATGTCGAGTGCGTGGGCTTGAGTCATGGGTGATAGTATATCAAACACGCTGTAAAATACTCAATAAATGGCCTATTTTACAAGTGTTTTGTACTGTGATATAATCACAAAAAATTTGAACCATGGAAACAAAATACATTTGGCTCATCGCCACCGCTTGGATTGTTGTTGGTTTTGGCATTAGTACTTTTCGCACATTTGTTTGGAAACGTTTGGTACTCAGAAAAACTATTAAGGATTTTTCAGAGGGCAGTTTCAAAATAGACCTACTCCTGATACTTACTTTCCCATGGCAAATGGCTGCAGTAATTGTAAATGGGATTCCCTCAGACGTGTTACCAGTCATTCCTAATTGCATGCTTATGGCTTTTTGTAACACAGGACCACTTTGGCCGATGGAAGATATTACAGCAAGAGCAAAAATTGTTGAATCAGCAACAAAAGAAAGTCTTATTTACACTCGGTATACAGCAATAGGTATTCCGGTGAAGGTAACCAGAGACAAAGATGATTTTTTCAGAGGACATTTTATATGTTCTACTTTGTACGGCTTCTTGCATATCCCTGCTTATATTATAGGCTATGCGTTCTTTATTTTTGTATTCATGTTCTTTGCTATTACAAGTATTGATTTTTAGAAGTTAAACCCCCAGAATTCGCGAAGCGAATTCTGGGGGTTTTTGTGCTATAGTACCCCTATGAAAGCATCTCCTAAGACCCTGAAGCCTGGATTAGAGCGCCTGGAGCGATATATGGCCCATAAGGGTATTTCGTCGCGTAGAGAGGCAAAAGCACTCATTACAGATGGGGCTGTTTTGGTAAACGGTAAGGTTGTGAAAGAGCCTGGATTTGGGATAAGTCCTGATAAGGATGAAGTAACCTTGAAACAAGAAAAACTCCCAGAAAAAGAGACGGTGTTATTTTATAAGCCTCGTGGTATTGAGACCAGTGCAACCTCTGCTGGGTCTCTTGATATCGTGACCGCGTTTCCAAAACTTGCACACTTGTCTCCTATTGGTCGCCTCGATAAAGACTCTGAAGGTTTGATCTTATTATCAAATGACGGCACCCTCGCCCGTGCGTTGACCGCAGAAAATTCACACGTAGAAAAGGAATACCTAGTAGGCGTTCGTGAAGAAGTACGACCTGATGATATGGTCGTGATGTCATCTGGAATTATGATTGATGATACGATGACGAAGCCTGCTATCGCACGACAGAATGGGCGCAATGCATTTACCATTGTTTTGAAAGAAGGTCGCAAGCATCAGATTCGTCGTATGTGTGATGCTTGTCGCCTCACGGTTACAAGCCTTGTAAGGATTCGCATTGGGCACCTCACGATGGGAAAAATGAAATCAGGTGCAATGAAAATTGTGCCACTACGTGATGTAGAGCGATTGAAGAATATATAAATAGAGGTAATAAAAAACACAACACATAACCTTTCTCATCCCTGCAGAACTCGCTTCGCTCAAACAGGCTTCGGGACTCGAAAGATTATGATGTTGTGTTTTTTATTACCGCTACTTCTTAGCCTTCTTTGCTTTTTTAGCGTCTTTCTTCTGTGAGTTGTTTCCTTTTGCCATAAATAGTTAGTGATCGTTTTTTAGTTGGTTCGTATCACGACTTATATTCTACCATCTTACTCGCCTCACATTCAAGCCTGTCCGCCTTGCGTAGTTTTCTAATATATTCTTTTGGCACTACGTCGTGCTGTGGAAGCTTATCAAGCTCCTCATCAATTCCCCACAAGTCTCCATCACTCTCAATCCAATTTTCAAACTCATTCAAATCAAGCGGATCAGAATAGGATCGTAAGGTTTTTGTTCCATCATTTAAAAAATATTCATGGAAGTAAGACATAATCAGTTCACGAATGTTTTTATAAACAGGTTCACGATAGCGTAATACATTATGATTCGTCTTCGAAAGTGCACCCCAGAATCCGTTTATTTTAAATAGTGCGATGACATGGTCCTGATCGTCTCTGGTAGATTTTAAATACATAATCAACGGCTTATGACCGATGGTTGATAACAAATACGCACCAAGGAGTGCCCCTTCGAAGCAATGGGCAGAATTCTTTTTAATAGTTTCCATTGGTGACGATAAGCTATCACCCTTCTTTTCAAAATTAAAAGGAATGCGGTTTAAATAATCTTGGATTTTTTCCGGAGTATTCATTTTTTTCAAGTTGATCATGTGATTATTTTACCACAAAAAAATAGCCTGCACATTCGCGCAGGCTATTCATTACAGCAGCAAATTTCTAAAGAGCTCCATGAGGGTACTGGCTGATAAATTTATTATCAGGAACAAATACCAGCGGAGAATTAGGTGAAATTTCAACGGAGGGAGGCTGGTTTCCTTCTTGAAAACGAGGACCGATTTCCCCACGGTTTCCATGAGGAGTAGCTTCAGACACTGCTTGAGTGGACTGATGAATAGTACTCGTCACAGCAGCCTGACTGGGGTTAATAAGCTCACCGGTAAGGGTATTGATTTTGAACTCGTGTCGTTTTTTACAAACGCCACATTTAATATCAAATTTTTCGATGGCTTCACCAGACCGGTGTTTCTTGAGGACAAGAAGTGTTTTGGGGTCAATAGTGCTAGGTTTCAGCTTTCCGATTCTTTTTTCAATTTCAGCGTAATGCCTTTGCACTATATTAAATGCAGCAGGTCGTGTTCGATTAAATTTTTTGGTAAGCAGCCCTGTACAATTTTCGGTTGGACAAACTACTTGAGCAAAAGGGGCTAATGGGTGCATGGTCGGGGTGGTTTTGGTTTATTAGACAGTACCACATATATTCAATTTAAGCAATAATTCCTTAAGAAGTAACTGCCTGCCATACAGGATCACCCTTCTTGTCATACCCTCTCGCCTTCCCCTCCTTGCGACCGTAGTCTTTGATCGCATAGGCAGCGCGTTTCCAATTTGTTTTGGGAATAATGAGCTGTAAGTCACGCTCGATTTGATCTGGATTCTTTGATTTTGATAATCCAAATCGATGTGCAAATCGGATGACATGAGTATCTACGGGGATTCCAAAATTCTTATCACCCAAATGCGACAAAACTACTACAGCAGTTTTTCTACCAACACCCGGCAATGTTAAAAGTGATACCTCATCACGAGGAACTGTTCCTTTAAAATTCTTTACAAGGAGTTGTGCAGTAGCTTTGATATAGCGAGACTTGGCATTGAAATAATTAATTCCTTTGATTGTTTGTGCAATAGATTCGAGGGGTGCTTGTGCAAGTTTCTCGGGAGTTGGATATTTTTTGAATAATCCTTTCGTTGTTTTGTTCACTCCCTCGTCAGTCATCTGTGCTGACAAAATAACTGCAATCAGCAGTTCAAATGCGTTCGTATGGTCCAAATACGTCTTGGTTCGTTTGTAGCGACTATTCAACACCGGCCAGATCTTCTGCCAGGTTTCTTGAGGTTTCTTCATGTGAGAAATTATATCATAAAAAAATTACCCGACGTCTCGGATAATTTTTCTGTACCTACATAATAAACCGATTGGAATATTATGACAAGTGCTTTGAAACGAGTTTCGTCATTTCAAACATATCTACAACTGCCTTTCCTCCAAATACTTTTTTCAAAGGTGCGTCAGCGACAATATTTCGCTTAGCTTTTGGATCTTGCAAGTCGTGCTTCTTGATATAAGCCCAAAGAGCTTTTACCACTTCTGAACGAGCCATAGGCCCCTTTCCAACTACTACGGCCAAATCGTCCGAGATAGTCATAGGTTTCATAAACGCTGAACCTGCTTTTTTTGCTGCGGTTTTTGCTACTGCCATATAAATATAAAATAAGGTATCTTAATTCGAACTGCTAATAACCCCCCTAGTATAGCATATTCCCCTAGGAAAAGCACAAGGGGTGTCAA
>CALRGS010000027.1 GCA_943357975.1 Candidatus Nomurabacteria bacterium
CTATTTTGGAGTAATGAGTGTTCCAAAGTTGATATCAAAAAAATCTCTGCTTCTTAAATTTTTTAAATCAGTAATTTTTATCGTCACACTGTTTGTTTTTGCAAAAGCAAACGCAACCTCATCCATGACCTGCAAACCTTTTTGGATTACCTCCTGAGTGGTAATTTCTTTAATAAGGGTAGCATCGGGATTCTTCTTTGGATCCTCAGTAAAGAGTGCGCCTACCTCCGTAACCTTAATGACTAAATCTGCACCAACTTCATAAGCACGACTTACTGTTGTCATATCAGTTGAGAAGCCACACAAGCCAAGCCCTCCACCAAAAATAACAATGCTCTCCTGCTCCTCTGCCCACCATTTTGCCTTACCGGCTTGATAAGGATGAATCTGAAGCATCTCTGCAGCAAAGGGTGCCATGACATGGGACTTCGTCCCAAGCTTATCAAAAACCTTTTTTAAAATAAGAGCATTCTGAACAGTTGAAAGCATTCCAATATGGTCAGCTCCACCATGGTAAAAGTTGAAACTTTGAAGCTCTCTCCCACGGCAAATATTTCCACCACCAACTACAACATAGATAGCATCCCGAGATTCGCTTCTCAAGGAAATAATAGATTCGGCAATTTGCATAATATTTGACTGATCAAAGACAGATGATTCACTTCCAAAGTATTCCCCAGAAATCTTTACGAGTAGTTTTTTGTACATGGTTTTAAATTTTGTTTGGGAGTACTATACGATAATTACCGAGTTTTTGCAAATAAAAAAAGCAGAAGGTTTACAACCTCCTGCTTGTTACAAAGTTATTTTAAAAAGTTACTTGGAAGGAATCTCCACCCCAATACTTTTAAAAAACCTCTTTACCCAAATCTCATTCGATAAGATGATATACACTCCGAAATAACAAGCTTTTAGGAAAATTACCCCATTAAGCAACTGCATCAATCCTCCGGCAAGGTACCCGTACACAGCAATCGCTATTGTAAAAGTAACTATTTCACCAAGTATTTCACCGGTAGTAAACTGAATTTCTTTAAAGTCACTTTTTTTGTATTTATTTTCTCCTTGGTGAAAATAATACTTATTTCCATAACCTACAAATTCTGTAATTCTTAAAAACAAGTTCGTTACTCCGCAATAAATATACTTACCAATTAACATAAACAAGGCAACTGTAAAGAATGACAACATCTTTTCCACGCGGAACAATTCGTCTTGCAGTGAAAAATGAAGAATACTGTTTAAAAAACCATTAAATGTAAACTGCGCGAGGAAATGGCGCAAAGCACTCAGAGTAAGGTCTGAGGTTGGAACCAGTATAACAAAGAGTAAGTACACCAGTGTCACGTTAAATAACACAGTTTTAAAAACGGTTTTGGCTTTGTTTATAAAGCCCGAGGTGCTTAAAAGCGCGCTCGAAAAATTGATTGTTTTCATCTTGTATAAGATTGAATTGTGAAAAGAAAAAGTATTGAAAACCTTCATTCGAAGCGATTTCAAAACCCAATCTAATATAGCATATTTAACCAAATATGTCAAATAACCCTTAAAATGCTATACTCCCCTTATGAAGATCCTCACGATCATCCCCATCGCCAAGGGTATTCCTCGCGACGAATTATCCTACTTCTCTGCAAAAGACGTTGCTTTGGGGACTTTGGTGACCGTACCTTTTGGAAAAAGAAGTATTAAGGGTGTCGTAGTAGATCACCATGAAGTACGCGATTTAAAGTCATCTATTAAATCAAGTGATTTCGCCTTGAGAAATGTAACAACGATTCATTCTGAAACACTACCCAAAAGTATTTTTACTGCCGCACAAAACACCGCTCGCTACTACTCGCAAAGTATTGGTATGATTTTGAAAACTATTATCCCTGACCAAGTATTTGATTATTACTTATCGCATACCATCCCTGAGCAACAAACAAATGTTCGTTCTGATATTCAAACCATTCAAATTCCCTACCGCGAGCGTAGTGCCTATTATCGAACCATGATTCGTGAAAACCTCGGTAAAAATGTTTCCACAATGATTATCGCCCCTACCGTAATCCAGGCCGAAAAAATATTCGCGGCAATGCAATTAGGTATCGAAGACAAAATTGTGATTGCTCATAGTAAAAAAACAAAGAAACATATCGACAACGTTATCACTCAAGTCCTTGATCCAGAAAAACCTACCGTGCTTATTGCAACCGCACCTTTTGCAACTCTGGTACGAAGCGATTGGGACACGGTTATTATTGAATCCTCAACATCAAGTAGCTATCGCTATGAATTCAATCCTATTTTCGATTTGAGGTATTTCGTAGAAGAAATTGCAAAATCATATCATGCGAGAATTATTTATGCAGACACCCTTATTGCAACAACCCTTCGCTCACGCCTTGCATCACGAGAAATTATTGATGCTCGTTCAACCTGGCATATTTCAAAGCCTGAACAGTTTGAGGTGGTGGATAATAAAATAAAACCATTTTCATTATTAAACGAGAAAACAAAAACTTTAATTCAAGAAGCGATTACTCGCGGATCAACAACTCTTTTATTAACCACTCGCAAGGGCCTCGCACCGATCACCAGTTGTTCTGATTGTGGAACCATTGTCACCTGCCCTATTTGCCAAACACCACTCGTGCTTCATCGCAAGCAAGTTACGAATGCCTCTACTGAGGGACGTATTTATATGTGTCATCATTGTATGCACACCACGCTCCCTATGGATGCCTGTAATGCATGTGGAGGATGGCGACTGACAGCGCTTGGAGTTTCGACCGATAGTATTGCGCAGGAACTTAAGACCCTTTTCCCGAAAGTAATCTCTTTTATTTCAGATGGTGATAGTACTACTACCATTACCCAAGTTCAAAAAATGATCACCTCTTGGAAAGAAACTCCCGGTGCGATTTTGATTGCAACTCCTATGATTATTCCCTACCTTGATCAGGTAGATTTCGGATGTATTGTTTCTATGGACTCACTACTATCACTACCAGCATACACAACCGGTGAAAATGCTTTACATATAGCACTGTCATTCCTTGAAAAGGTTTCTGTGCAAGCTATTTTACAAACAAGAAGCTTCAACCATGAGGTCATCCAAGCTATCAATACGGAAAATATTTTTGATTTCATGAAAAATGAACTTGAGACAAGGAGCGTGTTTGGCTATCCTCCTCAAAAAGTGCTCCTCAAGGTTTCTCGAGAAGTTACTAAAGATACTGCTAAGGAAGCTGCCTCATATCTTGAAAAAGTTTTTGCGCCCTATGATGCTGATTTGCTTATGAAAAAATCTAAACTTGCTAATACTATTATTGTTCAAGCTATCATGAAAATTGAGCCTCTTCTTTGGAATGATTTTAATCATGATATTCATCAAGTCATGCAAATCTTGGGACGGGATTGGAAAAAAGAAGTAGACCCAGAGAGTGTGTTGTAAGCCGCCCCTATTACAATCCTTGCCACGAAAAAAGCCCTGCGAATCCGCAAGGCTTTTCATAATAGCACCGGCTAGGGGCTTACTTTTTGCTTGTTACATACCTGGCATAAGCTTTTTTAACTTGCCATAGGCGTTCTTTCTTAAAATGAATTTCGGAAATTTGCGTGTGAGCAGTAGCTTCATCAATCTGTTGAACAATCTTTCTTTGTTCAATGGGAAGTTTTTTTAATAGCTGCTTTCTTTCCTCTGTAGGAGCAGCGAAGCTATTGTTAGCAAGAAATAACAGGCAAGAAATAAGTACAAGAAATTTTAGTTTCATAACGGCTGGTTTAGGTGAATTGATTTAATGAGAGATTATCACATATTGTTATTCCTGTCAAACTGTGCTACACTCCCCTCATGATTTTAGTAACCTCCAACGAAACGGATTACGAATTGATTGATTCGGGCAATGGAAAAAAGCTTGAGCGATACGGTTCTGTAATTATGGATCGCCCTGATCCACAAGCTATGTGGCAACCATTAAAGGATCGTGACGTATGGAGCACTGCAAATGCAGTTTTTATGCGTGAAGGAAAAACTACTAAGTGGCACAATGACAAAACCGTTCCCGCTGCATGGCCTATGCCGTTCGGTGGACTTGTTTTTGAAATTCGTCCAACATCTTTTAAGCACACCGGCCTGTTTCCTGAACATCGAGAAAACTGGAAATGGATGCAAGATATCCTCAAAAAATCCCTCTCTTTTAGAGAGGGCGACAGCCGCCAGGCTGCGGGGAGAGTACAAGTACTCAACCTCTTCGGGTACACAGGAGGAGCGTCACTTGCATGCGCACAAGCAGGAGCTGAAGTCGTTCATGTCGATGGATCAAAAATGGCAATCGGTTGGGCAAAGAAAAATCAGGAACTTTCTGGGCTCAACGATAAACCTATCCGATGGATTTTAGACGACGCCATCCTCTTCTTGAAACGAGAAGTTAAACGCGGAAACACCTATGATGGAATCGTCATGGACCCACCAGCATTTGGTCGTGGACCAAAAGGTGAGGTATGGAAAATCGAAGAACAGTTTGATGAGCTTATGAAACTTTGTAAATCAGTACTTTCCGATAAACCACTCTTTTTCCTCATCAATGGATACGCCTCTGGATATTCACCCATTGCTTATCAAAACAATCTTTTGGACCTGGTTCAAAAATATGGAGGATCTACTGAAACTGGCGAACTTGCCCTAGAGGAAACAGGTACCCAACGACTCCTTCCTTGTGGAATATTTGCCAGGTATTCCCCTCTTGCATAAATTTTAAAGCTGTGATAAAGTATACCCACTTATGGCAATCAATGTAGAAATCACCCGAAATAATAACGAAAACGCAGCAAGTGTATTGCGCCGTTTTGTGAAAAAAGTACGAGGCGCTGGCTTCCTTCAGGAAGTTCGTGACCGACGCTACTACACACGCGTAGCATCAAAATTGCGACGTAAAAACTCTAAGATGGTTTCCCTCGAACGATACAGTAAATTCGTAGAGCAAGAAAAGCTTGGTCAAGGAATCAAGGATGCTAAATAAATCCATCTAAACTACCTTGTTTATGCAAAAACAGTTCGACAATCTCAGTATTACTCGAGAAACGACCGGCAAGCTTCCCCGCTTGCCATTTTTGCATATCAAAAATGAGATCCTTGGTAAGAACTATGAACTCTCATTAGTATTCATTGGGCGAACGAAAGCTGTCCAGATGCACAAGGATTGGAAGTCAAAAAATGATCCTGTGAATATTCTCAGTTTTCCACTATCAAAACATGAAGGAGAGATTTTTATCTCACTTGAAAAGGCGCGGAGTGAATGTAAAAATTTCGATCGAAGTTATGAAAACTATCTCGCCTTCCTATTTATTCATGGATGTGTACACCTCAAAGGGTATGCTCATGGTTCAAAAATGGAGTCTCTCGAGAAAAAATATCGTACACAATTTGGCGTTTAGCCTTTTTTTGTTTATAATGAATCCATCATGGCATCTTCCTCGAAAAAAATTGTTGTTGGTATTGATATCGGATCACAGATGACCCGAGTTATTGTTGCCGAGGAGTCTGCAAAACTTGGACTCCCACCGAAAATCCTTGGTGTTGGATACAGTATGTCATTGGGTATCCATCATGGGTATGTAACCTCTACACGCGAAGCCACCGCCTCTGTTATCGAAGCTATTCGTATTGCAGAAAAATCTACAGGTGTTGATATTAAGCGTGCCTATGTCGCACTCGGAGGTATAAGTATGGCTTCAGAAATTGTTCCAGGTGCAGTAGGTATTGCACGACCTGATGGTGAAGTTACTGATGAAGATATTAAAAACGTCTTGATCATTGCAGAGCAGAACTTTTCTAAAGGAAAAAGAAATCGAAAAATTCTACATACCATTCCATTGAAGTACCGACTTGACGGGTTAGAGGTTATGGGAAATCCATTGGGAATGCGTGGGTCACGACTTGAAACTCGTGTAGTATTTGTGACGGTTCAAGAACATCATTTTAACGATCTCGTTTCTGCGATTACTGATGCCGGTGTTGATATTATTGAAGTTATCGCAGCACCTATTGCCGAGAGTATGGCAACGCTTTCTAAGAAACAGAAAATGGTTGGTTGTGGACTTTTGAATATTGGGTCCGAGACGGTTTCGCTCGCAGTGTTTGCTGATGACCTCCCTGTTTCTGTAGAAACATTTGCCATTGGTTCGAATGATATCACTAACGACATTGCACTAGGGTTACGCATCTCCCTTGATGATGCTGAGAAAGTTAAGATCGGAAACTATGAACCCCGTGAATATCCTAAGAAGAAAATAGAGGAGATTGTAGACGCGCGCCTTTCTGATGTTTTTGAACTGGTTCAAAATCATTTGAAATCTATCAAGCGTGATGGGCTGCTCCCTGCGGGAATTATTATTACTGGAGGCGGTGGTATGCTTACACATATTGATGAGTTTTCAAAATCAGCACTCAAGCTTCCTTCTGCGGTACTTCCTGTTGACCAGGTGATGAATACTCGAAAGGACCTCGATCCTTCATGGCTCGTAGCCTATGGGCTCTGTTTCCTTGAGGATGATGATCAGGTGTATGGCTCTAAAATCTTTAAACAAGCTTTCAAAGAGACCAAGAATGGCCTGATGAAAATTTTGAGAGAGTTCTTGCCATAACTACTCCCTTGACTCCTATTTCTCAATATTCTATACTCCTCATATGCTCATGAGGCGAAAGCCTTTTTCGGCTTAGAAGCTGAGGATGGGCACTTCAAAGAATCTCCCTCGGGGGATTTTTTGATTTCCTTGGCTTTTTCCAGATACTATAAAAAGCAACACTACCATTTCCACTCCTGCGAAGAATAACCGTCACATGATCATTCTGTATAATCTTTCCTAGTTCCCAATACTCTACTTTAACCTCTTTTGTTCCTAAGTATCTCACTTGTTTATCTAGAACATTATAGCTATCTTGAATGACTTCGGTTACAGAAACAAGAACATTCATTCGATAGATCTGCTGCTTATTAGTTCTTGGTTTTCCATTACCATCATATCGAAGATGTCTGAATCCTTGAGAATTAAAAACAACCCATTCGTTTAGAACAGGGCAAAACACTTTTCCAACTTTCTTGTACCAAGACCGTTTTTCTTCAAGGAATAATTTGAATTCATCTTTTTCCATGAAGAAAAGTCTACCAACTCGAGATAAATTCCTGATAAATTATTTCTCAAGAAATCTTTATCTCACTCCTTGATCTACTAAAAAGCCCCTACTGTTCTGAGCAAGGGCTTTTAAATTTCGTAGTGAATTAATCAATCATTAAAATCGAAATCCGTTAGTATCCTGACAACTGCCTCCTGTCTTCTCAAAAACACACTGTAGTGTTCTATTGATATTTTTTCAGAAGCAATAATTCTTACAGTTTGACCTATTCGCGGAAGTTCTCTTAGTTCAAGCTTATTACGTAGTACCAAGAGAAATAACTGAATATTTTTACAAGAATCTATTGTAAGTGATTCCAACTGCATAAAAACAGGGGTGATTTCTTCTCGGTTCGTTTTAATTCTATCCCCAGAGGCAATACGAAACAGATTAGTAATATCTTCTTTTAATTCAACTAATTCATCCTCGTTCATCTTGAGATGAACTACTATTGCTTTTCTTGGGTCTTTCATTTCTTATTAATTTAACTTATTTGAAATATTTTATATAAATAATATCATTTAGAATCGTCGGTGTCAAGCCTGTCGCTAGATTGCATTGTCCTAGGGGAATCTGCTATGATACGCGTATCTCTTTACTAAGACAGGGATTCTTCTATTACACTTAACGATATTTATCTATGGCTAAAATCAATCCAGACATCCAAAGTTTCGCACGCATCAAGGTTATTGGTGTTGGT
>CALRGS010000028.1 GCA_943357975.1 Candidatus Nomurabacteria bacterium
TTTCATAAGTTTATTTTTTAAAATACTCCTCCGGCCTTCGGCCACCTCCTCTTGGAAAGAGGAGGGATTAACTTTCTATAATCACGACCTCCTGTTCCTTACTAGCGATGTCTTTATATTTTACGGTGAGCTTATCAACTGGAGTAACTTTATCCTCAGCTGATTCCTTGAGGAACTGCTTGAGCATGTCTTTTTCTTGATCAGAGCCATAGTCCATAGGGATGATGACCTTGGGAGCAAATGATTTTGCAAGTTTGTGAGCAGCCTCAGCATCCAATACGGTCTTACCTCCGATAGGAACAAATAACATATCAACATCACCAATATTTTGTCGCACCTCGATTGTGAGATCTGGTTGGTACATGGCACCTAAATACAAAATCTTGATACCGTCGAATTCTAAATAATAAATAGTATTTATTTTATTATCAGCTCCGATTGAAGGAAATCCTTGAATCATGATATCTGAAACTTCATATTCACCAGGACCCGTGATTACAAAGGGGTCCTTATTGGCATAAGCCACCAAATCAGCACCGTTATAGTCCTCATGGTTCATAGAAACCAGGGCAATATTGGCCCCAAAACCATTAGTTTTGAACTTGGAATCCTTGGAAATAGGACTAAAAGCGAGGACCATATCCCCTGTCTGAATCTTAAAAAATGCCTTGCCGTGGTGGGTAATAATCATAGTTGTATCATTATAGCATAAGGATATTTTGGGTGTACTTGACAAAAAATCAAAAGCTGCTAAGATACAAAGTAAATATACTATATCTAGTCCATGCGGATTTGGTGATATAGGAGCTTGCCATATGCAGTTCCACCAAATATGGACTTCCTGGTCATTTTATCCATCGCGGGATGCTTTACGCATCATGGATACGACTAGGGGGGGCGTTACGAGAATTTATCCTCGTAACGCTTTTTTTATTTACAAATCTTTTTCAGCCTCAATAAACTCATCTAGTTCCCCATCATCGAGGATTTTGCTGACATTGCCTGTTTCAAATCCAGTTCGATGATCCTTTACTAATTTATAGGGATGTAAAACATACGATCGAATTTGCGACCCCCACTCGTTATCTGTAGTCGCAGAAATTGCCAAGCCACGCTCTGTGGCTTTTTCTTTTTCCTGTTGCAATCGCCACACCTTCGCAGAAATAGTTTTCAATGCCTCATCACGATTAGCTTCCTGAGTTCGCTGACTTGTTGCATGCGCTGTAACACCAGTGGGTTTGTGTGTAACACGCACCGCCGTTTCTCGCTTATTTACATTCTGCCCACCTGCCCCGCCACTTTTCGAGAAAGAAATTTCCAAATCAGTTTCAGGTATCTCAAATTCCACCGCTTCAAATTTCGGTAAAATTTCTACCATAGAAAAACTCGTATTACGTTTTCCTTTTGCATTAAAAGGACTCATCCGCACCAGACGATGCACCCCTGATTCGCTCTTGAGCGTTCCATAGGCATGCTTGCCATGAATTTCAATAGAAATACTTCTATACCCACCATTTCCATTCTCATTCTTATCAAGGAGTATGGTAGAAAAATTTTTTCGTTCACAAAATTTCAAATACATTTCATAGAGCATCTTTGAAAAATCCTCAGCATCATCTCCTCCTGCACCAGTAAAAATAGAGAGCACCGCATTCCCCTTGTCATATTTCCCACCACCTTCTAATTTAATTTTCAAATCCTCAATTTCTTTCAAAATAGCTTGAGCATTATTTTTATCATTCCAAAAATCAGGCGCATACATCTGCACCTCCAGTTCTATAATTCTTTTTTCAAGATCTTCTTTTTTGATCTGATGAATAGCCATACGCCAATAATACATGAAACCACAAAAATGACGAGACCCACATGCTCAGCTTTTCCAATAACATCAACGGCACCCTCTATTTGGCCACCCAGAAGGGCTCCTACGAACCCCATTGCGGTAGCACGTATAAAAGTTCCGACAAATGATCCAACCAAATAGGTTCTCATAGAGAGGCGCAATACTCCAGGACCTACAGATAACAGTACGCTTGGTAAAATAGGCAATGCTCGTAATCCTGTAAAAATAATTTCATCCCACCAATTTTTATTAAGTTTTTCATCAAGCTCCTCTACTTGCTGCCAATTAATCCCTAACCATTTACCCCATTTTTCAATAGCAGGTTTTCCTCCAAAATAACCCAGTGCGTAATATGGTAATGAACCTATGGTCACACCGACTGCTGCGGGTAATCCAATAACTACCATCGCCTTGCCGAGTAAAAGCCACGAGAAGGAGATGTCGCCGAGAAGGATCACACCCGCTGATAGTTGCACTATTGATGATGGGATAATATAAAACAACTCCTCTGCGAGTGCACCAAAAAAAACCCCCATAAACCCTAGGTGTTGCACCCATCCAATAATTGTCTGCAGCAATGCTTCAATCATTACTTCATTTTAGCATACATCACCCAGTAGTTTCTCTTATATGACTGATTCCCCCACTTTTGATATCCTTCTGCTTTTTCGAGTTTAATTATTTCAAAATACTCACTATATAAATCAACAATGTCTTGTTTGGTAAAAACTCGTTCGGTAACTCCGACCCCTGGTAATACATAGGTGTCTTTTTCAGATCCTGGATTTTCCTTGATCAGCTGTTTTGCATTCTTGTCCCCATCCAAACAAAGAGTCCGTACGAACATATATCCGCCTTGGCTTAAAACACGCTTCATCTCTTGTAAGTACACCTCCCGCTCAGATTCATTTAAAGAATTTGATGATGTCACATCTAAAACAATATCAATTGAACCGTCTTCAATAGGAAGATTCTCTCCGATTGATCGCACTTCGTAGTTAATATTTAAACCTTCTCCAAGTTTTTTAGCTGCAACGATGGCGGTCTTGGAAATATCATATCCGATTCCAGATTTCGCATACCCTTCTACAAAATATTTTACATTTTTCCCATTCCCACATCCCAAATCAAGTACGACACATTTTTCGAGATCCACCTTTTCATCGCGACGGAGCCATTTACAAAATTCTTTAACCACCGTAAGCGGCTCTGTGCCCAATGTCAAAAATTGTGGTTGTTGATATTCCTTTTCCCAAGCTTGATTATTGTTCATATATTACATTACATAAAACGTATCCATGCCCCAAATTTTTTTCTTACCCGCAACTGCTGCATAAAATCCAATGTGAATTACTAATGCAATGAGATACCCACTAGGAATATATGTCAAACACATTGCAAAAATAATTCCACCAAGCAGACTAGCGGTCACAAAAAACATGGCCTTTTTCAATGGGATGACCAACATGAGTGGAACATGGATAATGAAAAATACGAGGGTAAATAGTATGACTGGATTAATAACCAACAGTATTCCTTGAAGAATTCCAAAAAGTATCCACACCATGATTTGTTGAAAAATAATTTCCGCAGTCTTGGAAAGAAAGACATTTCTTGATACATCGAAAGGAACATAATCTCTTTTAGTAAGGCTGTGGTACCACAGCACCAGAGCCACTACCACAAGGAGTAGGCCCATCATGGCAAACAAAGGCTTGTTGCCCATAAGTGCCCATTTAATTTCTGCACGAAAAATTATAAGCCCTAACAGACTCATGGCCGCATACCATCCCACAACTACCCTGGGACGATTTTTGTACAAAATATTTCTCTTTTTCAAGAAAAGGTAGTAGCCAGCAAATGCCGCGTACCATATGAAAACCCAAATTAGTATATTCATGAGCCATTGCCCAGAATCGAACTGGGGACTTCCATCTTACGAAGATGGCACTCTACCGACTGAGTTACAATGGCAATATAAGCACTGTATCAAGAAAATACAGAACTCTCAAGAATTTATAATTCCTCGAGAGGGATACCTGCAGTTAAATGCTGATAATTATTCAATGTAATAAGCCTCCATTCTTTTTTGTTATCCTTCTCGACAAAACGTATTTCTGATACGCCTGAATTTGCTACAGGAAATTTCATTCTTGTACTATAAAAAACTTCAGGTGTAAGAAAATCTCCTAATAGCACATGGAGTATCATCGTGCCCATAAAATAGGCGTGGCTGACAATGAGGATATTTTCACCTTCTTGATTCTCTAAAAAAGTAAGTGCGTTGCGGGCGCGTTCTACTAAATCATAAAAATTTTCCTCATCAGAATAGTGCCACGATGGATCGTGCCTATTGGCAACAATCAGATCCATTATATCTTTTTGCTCCTGTGATTCTTTATGAGTACCGATAATTTCTGTTGGATTTTTCCGCTCTTTGAAAAGATCAGAGTATTCCAACGGTGCCGAGATTGCTTGAGATAAAATTTCAGCACTTTCCTTCGTACGCAAATATGGACTGCAGATTATCTTGCTAAATTTGATATCTTTTAATTGAGCAGTTGCCAAGGCCATCTGTTTGCGTCCATGCTCAGAAAGGGATCCTTCTGGTCCTTGTTTCAATCCAAGCGCATTCAATTCTGTTTCGCCATGGCGAATAATAAAAATATTCATGGAGCCATTGTCGGGAATCGAACCCGAGACCTCGTCATTCGTTTACACTTCCATTTCATCCTTACGGACTTATAGGGAGACTAGACTGTATCTTACGCATACCTTTCGGCTTAGCGTCCCTTGTCAGTCGTTCGGGCGCAAATACAGAATAATCTGCATTTGCGCCACGGTCTTGTCCTTTGCAGGATATTAACCGTAATTCGGGATTCACAAGTAAATTTCTTTACAAGTGGGCTATATCTTACGATAACCAATGACGTGCTCTACCAGCTGAGCTACAACGGCACTGCTTCGCTCGCTAGTCGCGAGCTACGCAGTGCAGAGCACTACATAACCCGTCTACTGAACTCAGCAATTCGTCTATCCTACCTTATTTTTTTGCTTTTTTCAAGGAAGGAACCGTAACCCTTGTTACTTCTTTATGACGAAAACATCCCGTATGGTGATCATTCATCATACCGATCCCCTGCATAAATGCATAGCAACTCGTAGAGCCCACAAAAGTAAACCCTCGCTTTTTCAAATCAATACTCATGGCATCTGAAATTTCATTTCGTGAAGACATTTTTGCTGTATGGTGTAACTGAGTTTGAATAGGTTTATGATTCACAAACCCCCAAATGTAATTTGAAAAAGTTCCAAATTCTTTTTGTACGGTCAAAAATGCTTTAGCATTTTTGACCGTACCTTGGATCTTAAGCTTATTTCTAATAATCCCAGAATCTTTCATAAGCCTCGCAACATCACGACTAGTAAATTTTGCTACCTTTTTTACATCAAAATTCGCATAAGCTTTCTTGAAACCATTATATTTGTGCCAAATAATTTTCCAAGACAAGCCAGCTTGGTGAGTATCCAGTACTAGTGCCTTCCATATTTCCTTATCACGAAATTCTGGGACCCCCCAAATCGTGTCGTGGTAGTGGATGAGCTCTTTATCATCACCTGGCCAATTACAGCGCTTCTTGTTCATGATTCCATAATACCTTGAAATTTTATGAAAAAATAGTATACTAGCGAAACTTGTCCTGCGCGGTTGAAGCTGTGCAGGGCGTTGTCGGGGTAGCTCAGTTGGTGAGAGCGTAGCATTCATAACGCTAAGGTCGTGGGTTCGACTCCCACCCTCGACACCCTTGAAAACTATCACTTTTCGTGATAGGATTCTAAACATTGCAGCCGTAGCTCAACTGGTTAGAGCACCCGCCTGTCACGCGGGAGGTTGAGGGTTCAAGTCCCTTCGGCTGCGCAGAGGTGACCACAAAGAATCTGATAAATTTTTGATAACCTCACCCTTTGCGGGTGTTTTTATTATTTAACAAGATGGTATACTAAACCCATGAAAAAGACGTACACCCGATCACCATTTACATCAATTATCACCCACTCGGATACCCAGCCGTATAAACTTACGATTCGTGATATTCCTACCGAGAAAAAACCTCGAGAAAAACTTCTCCGCGAAGGAGCAGGCATTTTATCAATGCAAGAATTATGGGCCATCATCCTTGGACAAGGAACCAAGAAAGAAGACATTCTTTCTATGAGCTCTCGCATCCTCAAAGAGTATGGCGAACGCAGTATTATTACTGAAACAAGTGCAAAAAAACTTTCTGCAGAACTTGATATTCCTATTGTGAAAGCAACTCAAATCATTGCCACCGTTGAACTCGGTCGTCGACTCTTTGAGCGTAATCCATCTGGTGCAAAGATTATCCGCACCGCTGCCGATGTTCATGCTTATACAAAAAATATGTGGGACTTGCCCAAGGAGCACTTGCGAGGAATTTATTTGAACAGCCACTACAAAGTTATTCATGACGAGATCATCTCTATTGGAACTATTGATGCTAATATTATCCATCCCCGCGAAGTGTTCCGACCTGCATTAGAATACGCAGCCGCAGCAGTAATCCTTGTGCATAATCACCCCTCAGGAAACCTCGAGCCCAGTGATGCTGATATCGCAATTACTCAACAACTCATCGAAGCTGGAAAATTACTCGGACTTGACCTTATCGACCATGTTATTGTTTCAAGTAAAGGATTCGAAAGCATCGTAGCCAACCTGTGAAAACTTATGAAATCAAAACAAACTATTTTGTAGTTCATGATAAACCGAAAGACGATTCCGGGGTTTTGTTGTCATTATTCAGAGACTCGCACCTCTTGTTTAAGATTCGTATTGAAAAATTAGGCAACCTAGATCAAATAACTACCGAAGAAGAATCTGAGATTATGCGCGTCATGCTCGAAGGGCTTATTGCAGCAAAAAAGAAACTCAAGTGAAATAGCTTGATTTTTTTTATATCTACGTTATACTACGCCCTGTCCCCAGAAACTTCCCAGTTATAGCGGGATAGAGTAATGGTATCTCGTCAGGCTCATAACCTGAAGACCCCGGTTCGAATCCGGGTCCCGCAACACGAAAACAAAAAACATCTGCCCATGGGCAGATGTTTTTTGTTTAGATAACGCCCGCATCACGAAACACTGTTTCAAAATAGCGACGGGTTATCTCCTTCTGCCTCTCGGTAAGGTTGTAATTTGCACCCTCGTGAGCAATAATGTTTCGCATTTTATGAGCCTCCCACGCCGATTGTAACGTTGGAAAATCATTAATACGGATTGACGTAAGTTTTGCACCAAGCCCTTCCCCTGTATATCCAAGGCTCGTTACTACCTCGTCAAGCATCGCATCGGCATCAATAATAGCTGCGCGCCAATCATTAGGATTCGTTGAATTGAAATGCGATAAAATATTTTGCCACCGCATATTTACGCGCTCAAGCTTGGTTTCAGGTTTAATAAAGTGACCCTTATATTCTCCATCCAAGGCTTCATCTATTTCAAAAATTCTAATACGTACATAAATACCCCAAATAATAAACGCAATGCATGCGAACGTGAGGATGGTTACCACCAATGCAAGGATGTGGCCAAAAGATCCTGCATAATCTGAGGTACCCGATCCAGCATTAAAACTGCCCGTCAAGATCACATTCTTGATATAAATCAAAAAATCATAGATCTTGGTGAAGATATATTCAATGTTAATAAAAGGCACATTGGTTTCCATGTGCCCATTATCGCCTATTTTTTGTTTTTTTCAAAATCACTAGTAATTGTAAACAGTGTTTCTTCCTGCCCTTGATTTGCGGTGAACTGAATTCCAAAGGGTAATCCATTCGTATCACTTCCCGATGGAATAGTGATCGCAGGCATATGGGTCAAGTTAGCACTGATGGTAAAAATATCTGC
>CALRGS010000029.1 GCA_943357975.1 Candidatus Nomurabacteria bacterium
GGTTCAGGTGATCGATCTGAAAAGATTCGAACCTATAACTATCCTCAAGACCGTATTACTGATCACCGTATTAAACAGTCTTGGTCTAACATTCCAGGATTTATGAACGGAAATATTGATAAGATGATTGATGCATTACAGGCTGGAGAAGTAGGGGAATCAGACGAGGAATAATATTTTCTTTATTTACCTAAACCTTCCTGCCAGGCAAGAATTTTTGGAACCAAGCTTTCATGAACAATAATCATTTCTTGCTGAGGAATTTTCTTTCGTTCAGTTGAAATAAGGAAGACTGATTCTTTGAGTTTTCCTTGCTCAGTTACCACTAATGGGACAAAACCAAGCTTCATTGAAATACCAACACATGGTGTTGTATCCCAAACCGTAGTACTCCCTGACTTAAGCACGAATCCAGCATACTGACCTTTCCAAAGTTTTGAAAAACCAATACCAATTGAACCTGCTTGAATTTCTGCATCTTTAAAGAAGCGCCCTTCCTGATCTGATGCCACTGCAAGCTTCTGGATAATAGGGGAATACGTTCCTGCATTTTCTCGTAGAAGGATATACGACTCTTTTGTATTCATATTCTGATCAAAGCTTAATTTGCGCGCCTGTGACTGTTCTTCTGATAACAGGTATACATTAAGCGAGTCCGGGCGTGTAAAATATATTTCACCTGTCATAGGATCTCCGATGCAGACAGAAATAACCTCTTTTGATGTTGCAGTTTCATGGATCAGTCCAAGCATTGTACTGTATCCATCAGATTGCTTGCGAATGTAGGCACGGGTCCCATCAAGGGGATCAATGGTAAAGTAGAATCGATGCGTCCCTCCTTGCTCGTCAGTAAATTGGACAGCTTCTTTAAACAGATCGTCTTCTTCGGCAATAATGCCGAAGTCAGGAAAATTAAGCTTAAGAAGTTTTAAGTAAATTTCCTGCGCATGCTTATCAGCACTACTAACAAAGTCTTTACCTGCTTTGTAGTCAACTTTTTTTTCTTCAAATTCGAAACTGAATCGCTCTTTGCGAATCGCAACACAGGCTCGTCTCACCGCCTCGCGCATTACAATACCTAGAATATGCGCATTGATCTTTTGATTGAAATTCATATAATGTCATTATATTCTAAAGGTATCATCAAGTACAATTCTTGCAATTTTAAGGTTTTTTTGATATGCTTTCCAGGCGAAAATAACCTATTTACGCATATACACATGCGCGTGTAGCTCAGTTGGTAGAGCATTCGACTGATACTCGGAGGGTCCTTGGTTCGAATCCAAGCACGCGCACAGCTACACAAAAAAGAGCCCTGGTGGGGCTCTTTTTTGTGTAGCTGTGCTGAGCATGTTATACTATTCCCATGACAACACAAACATCATTTTCATTTAGTGCGATGATTAAATCTGGGTACACCCTCTTTAAAAATCACGCAAAATTTATTATCCTTGCAGGACTTGCTACGACACTTGTACAAATACTCCTCCAGCTCATTCAAAGCGGAGCCCAAACAAACCGAGACGGGATCTTCATGGGCCTTATTGTAGGGCTTTTCGTAGTCTTGATAGGGCTTATTATCACTATAGGGTGGTCTAAAGTATTACTTAAAATCTCTCGAGGAGATGGAGCAGCTTGGAATACCTTTAAATCAGAACCAAGCCTTTGGATACGATTTATTAAGGCGTACTTGTGGTACATTGGATACTTCATCGTATACACTGTTGTTGCGAGTTTGGTATTTGCGATTATTACAATTATCGGGTTTACCGCAAATATTCTCTGGCTTGGAACAACGGGTGCGATCCTTGGCGTTATTGCATTCGTACTCGTTTCTATTTACTTCACTACTCGCTATCAATTCCTTAGGTATGTTATCCTTGATAATCCTGAGATGCGCAGTCGTGACACCTTCCGACGAGCAGGAGCCATTACCAAAGGGTCTATTATCCAATTGATTGGATTTGCAATCATCCTTGGGTTTACCAACTTCCTTGGGTTTATCTGCCTTGTAGTTGGACTTGCAGTAAGTATTCCAACCACCAAAATTGCACAGGTAAAAGTATACGAATATTTGAAAGAACAATATTCTGCATAGATTATAAAACCCTCCTGCGAAGCTCATCATTGAGCGAAGTAGGAGGGTTTTAATCTGGCGTACCCAGGAAATATTGCCTGCAAGCACTTACTAATTGCATAGCAAATGTTCTGCGATTAATCCGAGGGGTAAGATTGAGCTCATGCCCAGCATCAATAAGAATCTGGTTTATATTAATGTTTATCGCCTTAACCTCTTCGAGAGGTTTATCAAGAAGCCTTTCTAAGAAAATTTTTCCATGCATAGGATTCTTTTGGTCAGCCTTCACTTCACGTTGTATATACCAATTAATAATTTTTTCATGATTTTGCATAATGTGCCGAATTTGGTTCAAATAAATTATATCACCTTGAAAATATTATAAAAGAGCGTATAATCCACCTCGTTATGCAAATCCCATTCGAAACAAAACCGATCATCAAGGACTGGGATTTTGTCGTACTCCTTTTCTATAAATACGTACCTATTGAAGACCCTGAGGCCTTTATGAGCGACCAGAGAGCCCTCTGTGAACGCTTAGCTATCAAAGGACGCTTTATCATTGCTCATGAGGGAATTAATGGAACCTGTGAGGGTACTCCAGAATCTGCCAATGAATATATCAAGGAATTTACCAGTGATCCACGCTTTGCAGATATTCACATTAAATACAGCAAGGGAACAGGTCACTCATTTCCAAAACTTAAAATCCGCGTACGACCGGAAATTGTAACCCTGCGCCTTGGTGAGGATGATGTAAATCCAAACGAGGTAACAGGAACTCATTTGAAACCAGCAGAACTGCATGAATGGTTTGAAAAGAAGAAGAACGGTGAGGACGATTTCGTAATTATTGATATGCGCAATGAATACGAACACCAGGTAGGACATTTCCCTGAATCAATACTCCCTCATTTGAAAAATTTTAGAGATTTACCTAATATCCTTCCTGAGCTTGAAGCCTTGAAAGATAAGAAGGTGCTCACGGTATGTACTGGGGGTGTTCGCTGTGAAAAGGCATCTGGATATTTGAAAACCAAAGGATTTGAACATGTGTACCAATTAGATGGGGGAATGGTTTCGTATATGGAAGAATATCCAGGACAAAACTTCCTCGGGGCCATGTATTCATTCGACCAGCGAGTGGTGATTGATTACGATGGGGGTAATCATCTAGTGATTGGGAGGTGTATTGAGTGTGGTAACCCCAGTGAAAATGTCGTAGATTGTAAAAATGTTTCGTGTCACGGACAGGTCATTCAATGTAAAGAATGTCTTGCAAAGAATGGTAAGGTGTACTGCAAAGATCGCTGTGATATGCATTTGCCGTTTGTAAAGCGATACTTTTCTCGGTTATTAAAAAAAGTACAATTGTAGAACAATTGTACTTTTTGTTATTAGTTGAAAGAGGGGTGAAATTCTATTGGAAAAATCTTTTCACCAAATAGTTTGAAGATTTTCTTAATGACTCCATTATACAAATCTTTTCGGAGCTGACCGTTAGAGAGCATTTTTTGCGCCTCATCTCTACCTTCTTCAAAAGTATTAAAGACTCCACTTCGATGTTTTCTTGTAAGAATGTACCCCTCCAGTTCACTATCGGGAATCCGATGAAGTCCTATTTGTGGCTCATTAGTCAAGAGAACCTGTTCAAATGTTCTGGCTTCATTAATATCATACAGCAGAAGTATTTTCTCATTCTTCTCGATCTCTTGACGGACGCTTTCCAAAGTATCTTTATGATGCATCATGAAAGGAATAGGGAGTTCTCCTATCATAGTAACTAAAGATGTGAGTTGGCTAGCGGTGATGTACTTAAATTCAAACAAGGCAATCACTGCATTCATTCCATGAGATTTGGAACCAAATATCTTTTTGTAAACCTTTGGAATATAGAGCGAATAATAGTTGTGTTGAAGTTCAATAATATGACAATAGTCCACGGGGTAATTTCTGGGTTTAAGCTTACTTTCATTCATAGGTATTGGGGTTTTGTTTAAAATCAAAATATCATATTTTCTGTAAAAAATAAAGCCCTATCGTCCCACTGGTTGGATGACGATAAGGCTTTATATATTAGCCCGCTAGGGCGGCTTAATCTTTTGGTTTCCTTTGTAGTGTGTTGTACACCACACTGTTGAATGGACCAGATTTTTTTGTTGTAACCTTACGAATGTAAGGAAACGAGGAGGGATTGTGGGATTTAATTCCGTACTGAATACTGACAATACACCATATTGCATAGTCGCAGGCAATTGTTCAGCATTCAGAATAACTTGAGAAGAATAAACACTTTCGATGCTATGGCCCTGGAGGCACATGAACATCATGGCTGTAAGGGTTATTGTCATAGTCTTCAGGGATTTATTGGGTTTAGATTTACACTAGCATGATACGCCAAACTCGTCAACAGTCCCACTGGGGCTAGTATTTACGCACCACACCCTTAATAATCGCGACAATCTCCATACCATTTTCTGGATAGATATTATCAAAGTCTTTGTTTGCGGGTTCGAGCCATGCCTTCTGTGGATTTTTAGGATCACATCGAAAATATTTCATGGTAAACTCACCATCAACATTGGCAATGACGATCTGGCCGTCACGAGCCGTAGTTGCACGTTCCGCAATAACCATATCACCATCAGTAATATGTGCATCGATCATAGAATCACCATCAACCTCGATCATGTAGGTTCGATCACGTTTCTGAATAAGGAAATCATTGAGGTTAATTGTTTCTTCTACCATTTCTTCGGTTGCGGAAGGAAATCCGGCTTTCACTGAACCAAGCATAGGAACTTCTGAGAAAATATTTGTAGGGATGAGGTGGCCTAAATTATCCTTAGCAACGACACCTGCATCGAGGAATTTTTGTACGAGACGGAATACTGCGTTTTTAGATTTAAAACCAAAAAGTCCCATCATTTCAGAATAGGTGGGCATACGCTTTTTGGATGCGTGGAAGTCTATAAGTTTTTTTGCTTGATCATTATGCATAAGTTTAAGAATATATCTCTTCAACCAAACTCCCTCGGCCTTCGGCCACTCCCTCTTAGTAAGAGGGAGAACTGTATTCTAGATTTTTCTGGTGCGGTTCCCCTCCTCTTACTAAGAGGAGGGGTTAGGGGTGGAGTTATGCGTACTCTCGGTAGAACACTGATGATAGTCTATCAAAGAATCCAGGATTTTTATACTTGCGAACTTTCATAAGGAGTGCCTTGTGACGTTTTGCCTCAAGCTTGTAACTCTTGCCAATCATGATCTTACGATCGATGATCAAGTTAAGTCGAGCAATCTGGTCGTAGAGGGTTCTGATGTATTGTTGTTGTGACATATAATTAGAATAGGATTAGTTTATTTTTATAAGGGATCTCGCGGGGGACAATACCGTCTCTGGTATTAATTACATTCTATGTGAACGTTCGTTCACATGCAAGTAATTTAGTTGGGGATAACGTAATAGGATACAGGAACTTGATTTGTCAAGATTTTTATGATATTCTCCTTGGGAAAATTATTTAAATAAAAAACCAAATAGATCAGACCATGGAAGACACTACAGAAATTACCAACCAGAAATTGCAAGAAAAGAAAGCGCGCGACACAAAAAAGTACACTGAGCTAGCAGCATTTGCGTTTGTGCTATCTTTTATTCACCTCAGTGAAAGAGAGCGTAAATTCTATATCACAAAGGTTGTTCCACTTGAGTTACCAAAAGACAAACGTCAGTGGGATTCAGACCATCAGGAAGTGTTTCGATTCGAAGTAAACGGCTATGTTATTTGGCTCTACACTGCATATCTTGCAGACAAGGAACAATTTGCGGAAAACAAAGCCATCCAAATCGTTGTCACCAAGGCAAGTAATCCAGGTGGTAAGGTTCATTACATCGCTCGCTTTATTGATTCACCTTTCCAAATAAAAAATGTTTGCTTTGAGTTAAGATTTATTACTCATCAACTTCGTCATGAACGTCCGGTATTGTTTGGTAAATTAGCCGATATTCATTATCTGAGAAAAGAGGGCAAGTTTGAATGGAGGTCTACCTACAGAGATAAGACCAGGACGTACGTAGAATCGAAAGATTTTTACAACAAAGTTCCTCGTAATTATCCTGGACTCGTGAAGTATGTCCTCGACCGCAAAGACCAGAAGATGGATGAGGCCGAGATTCGCATCTTGGAAAAAAAGACCCCTCTGCATAAAATCAAACGGAAGCGAGTAAAACTGGTAGTAAATCGGAAAGAACAGACTCCAACGGGAACAATTGTATTGGACCTAAAAAGTAGGTAGGAATCTCTTCTTGTTTCAAAAAGCCCGTCGGCAGTATTGACGGGCTTTTTTATTTGGCGCAAACTCCTTGACCAATGTTGAATAAAATGGTATTTTTGTATGAACCAAAAAAATAATACCTATGGCACCTGTCACACCAAAGAATGAGGTTTCTATTAAAGACCTTGCAAAAACTATCCTCAATGGGTCAACTGTGGGGAAAGATTCCATTACTACCTACCTTAATAATCCAAAATCGCAACTGAAGGACATCCTCTCATTGCGCACTGTTCTGCGAGCAAATGACACTAGTTCTGAAGAACTTATTAATTTGCTCCATGTTCATTTCACACTCGAACTGTTACCAAATGCAGAGCGGGTATGTTTTTATTACGGATGTGTACATTCAAAACTTCTTAGCACAGCAGTGAATAGCATCTATTATGGACTCGATCAAAACGATCAGGTTTCTGATGATGTGCAGCGCGCTATTATATACCTTTCACAAGCATGTAGGCTGGAGGTAGGTCCCGAAAAAATTACCAAGGAGGTCCTTCTGGTTTTTGGTCAGGCGAAAGACCTAGTGGATTTTTCTCTATTACTACGCCCCCATTTTTTTATTACCAGTGCACAGAGTAGGGAAAAAAATGATGCATTGTTGACTATTGCAAACAAATTAAAGGGTAAGACACTCCCACGAAACCTTGCACTATCGCTTATAGGAATATGGTTTCAAACAAAAACCAATCCCATTTCTTTGCGGAGAATAAACATCAAAAAGGCTGCTGGGGAAGTTCAGGCCATGCTTGAAGAATCAAAAAAAAGCTCTGCGCCACCCATAGAACTCTCCACGACACTATGGGTTAAAACAAAAAATATCATGCACCACAGTGTTCGTATTCGCGTTCGCGTTCGTTAAGTAAAAAGTCTTGTATCCCAACAGTGGGATACAAGACTTTTTTAGTTTTAATTTTAATTATGGTATAGTCACCTTATGAAAAATCCAACCTCTAATCCAAAAGGTCGCCATCGAAATACACCAGGCAAAGCCAAGCGCATTGCAAATGGTAAGGCCTGGGATGCACTCAAAGAAAAAACCTTGGGGCGATCAACCACGTTCTCCTTGAAGAAACTTGATCATACTATTTCACAATTTAAAAATGCTCGACCATTTAAACCAAATGGTAAGAAGCCGATTAATAGACCTAAATAATTTTCACTCATTATGATTATTTTCATCAAAACTTTTTTGGCAATCCTTATCCCAATACTTATCATTGATGGCGTTTGGCTTACCTTTGTTTCAAAATCATTCTATGCAAGTCGTATTGGACACCTCTTTGCGCC
>CALRGS010000030.1 GCA_943357975.1 Candidatus Nomurabacteria bacterium
CCTCCTTGAACAGCAAGGATATTTTGTAGTCGTACCAAAATTCCCAACACCTGCAGGGCAGTCATACGATTCGTGGAAGGCTGTTATTAAAAGCCACCTTGATAAGTTCACGAGTGAAACTATCTTTATCGGACACGGTATCGGAGGGACGTTCGCATTGCGCATACTCGAAGAATCGCCTATCCAGATCCATGGATTATTCCTCGTAGCGAGCTACACCGAAGCCCTCGGTCACGTAGGATATGATCGAGTCAACGAAACATTCATCAAGCACCCGTTTGATTGGGAGAAAATAAAAAACAACGCACTCACTATTAAATTATTTGCAGGAGAAAATGATCCGTTCGTACCCGCAAGCCTCAGCAACAATCTCGCAACTTCATTGGCAACCGAACTTAATATTATTCCCCAAGGAGGCCACATCAACAAAGCTTCTGGATTTACCCAGTGTGTTCCATTAGCTCAAGGAATTAAAGAAGGATTGGGGGAGATTGATAAGAGTATGGTAATCGACTCCTCAGTCTCGCTCGATGACTCGCAGGCCAATATCCATGAGCAAGAGGAGCAGCCCGCACTGATGACTCCCGGGAGTAGTTCTCCCTCTTCCCAAGAGGGAGATGCCGCAGGCAGAGGGAGTTTGGAAAAGACGGTTGCTGCCGAAGTGTCTACGAGCAGTCACACTATGTATCAAGACATGACCAAGCTTGTAAATTCGAATGAAGGAAGGGTTGCCGCTTCGCTCCTTGGAAAAGCTCGTGCTGATGTTGCAGAGAAAAAAATAAATCAACCACTGACTCCAATGAACGGTATTTACATCGCAGGGACCCTTGTAACAATCCTTATCGTTCTCGGCATTGGGATTTCGTTGGTTACTAACTATTTACCCGCACAAAGAAATAGCCCTTTAGCAAGTATCCCATCTCTTTTACAATCTGAGTCTCATACTAATATAAACATTATTAGTAAACAGTCCTATGAAATAAGTCAGATAATTACTACGGCACTTATCCAAGCTCCGCAAGAGGGAACTATTACAGACATTTACTACACCCGGAGCAACCTGCGTGCATCATTCGCTGACGTGCTTGATTCGCTTGATCTCAGTGACGATACACCAGTATCACTCGCTGGGGAATTCATTCCCGCAGGAATTAACAATACACCCGTGTTCATGCATGTGTTTGCATCACTCAGTGGAACACCTGCACACGCACTTATTCTTCCTATAAGCCACTACGACAAAGCATTTTCTGGATTCAAAGATTGGGAGTCTACATTATTTAGAGATCTCGGAGTATTCATGAATGTGCCTCCTACGTTTTTGAAAACAAAAATGACCAAGGATACCTTTCATGATGAAATGGTTGCTAATAAAAATATTCGAGTACTGCGATACAATAAGCCCGCCGAGCTTGTTATGGAAAAACCTGCTGCCCAACCAGTTCCTAGTATACCTATCGAAGCTCAAGACCCCGGCCCTACAGAAGTGGCACCCATTCCTCTTCCAAACTTTATCTCTGAAGGGGTCCAAGCTATCCAACAGACTCTTCCTACACCAACTCCTTCGCCTTATCAAGAAAATGATCTCATGTTGGGATATTTCTTCCTCAATGATCGCACGGTGATTATTGTCGACAATTTGGCCCTTATCCCAGAACTCCTTACTAGGTATGCTAATAGTCAGATTTACAAATAAGTCCTAAAGTGTTACACTCTGGGTATGAAAAAAGAGCGCGTGCAACATTTTAAAGAAAAGCTTCTTACCGAGAAAATCCTGCTTGAAGCAGAGCTTTCTGCTATTGGAAAGCAAGACACTAACGGGGACTGGTCAGCAACACCTGCAGCCCACACCGAGGTTGAAGGCGATGAGGCAGACCAGGCTGATTTTATCGAGGAATTCGATTCTAAGATTGCACGACTAGGCTCTCTTGAAAAGAGATACCAGCAAATTACTCAAGCACTCGTACGAGTAGAGGATGGAACCTATGGAAGATGCCTCAAGTCTGGAGAATTGATAGAAGAGGATCGCCTCGAAGCAAACCCTGCAGCAGAAACTTCTAAGGCCATGATGAACTTGTAAAGTCCCCAGAAAAAAATCTTTAGAATTTCTTGAGAAAAAATTTATCTAGAATTTATCCCTTTGTGGGATATTTTCTTTATGCCAAAAAACTTTTCACGTATTTATAGTGCGCAGCCATACCAACTACAAGGCCATATTGTTTCCGTCGAAATAGATATTACCAATGGTCTGCATAATTTTTCTATTGTCGGACTCCCTGATGCCGCCGTTTCTGAAGCGCGCGATCGTGTGGGGAGCGCCTTGAAGAACTCGGGATTTATTTCTCCGAAACAAGAAAATCAGAAGACGGTAGTGTCTCTCGCCCCCGCTGAACTCAAAAAGGAGGGCTCTTATTTCGACCTTGCCATTGCGGTAGGTTATTTACTTGCAAATCATGATATTTTATTTGATCCGGAGAAAAAATTATTCGTAGGAGAACTCTCGCTCAATGGGGAACTGCAACCGATTGCTGGCATTTTACCTATTGTTCAAGCTGCAAAGAAATCTGGGTTCACAGAAATATTTATTCCTATAAAAAATGCATCTGAGGCGGCACTTATTGATGGTATTACTATTTACCCGGCTACCACCCTCTGCGAAATCCTTGATCATATTCATGAAGAATCTGACACTCAGAAATTCTTATCACCCCAACCACGGACTATTCCTCCAGAAAAAACCATCACCCCTGGTGCTGACTTTTCTGAAGTAAAAGGACAGGAGGCAGTAAAACGTGGGCTAGAAATCGCGGCAGCTGGTGGACATAACATTGCCATGTCAGGACCTCCTGGAACAGGAAAAACTATGTTGGCTCGAGCGTTTGCGGGACTCCTTCCTAGACTTTCCGAGGAAGAGTCGTTAGAAATTACAGGTATTCATAGTATTGCAGGAATACTCAAGGATCCGTTGGTTACGTATCCACCTTTTCGTGCTCCGCACCACACCGCAAGCTACGTATCTATTATTGGTGGTGGAACATTTCCAAAGCCGGGCGAAGTGACCTTGGCACATCTAGGCATTTTATTCATGGATGAATTTCCCGAGTTTGATAAACGAGTACTAGAATCCTTGCGACAACCTATGGAAGACCGTACTGTACATATTTCACGAGCCAAAGGCTCGTTACAATTTCCTGCACAGTTTTTATTAGTTGCAGCCATGAATCCTTGTCCTTGCGGAAACTTGGGAGCATTACATAAAAAATGTACTTGTAGTCCAGGACAACTCGCACACTATGCACGAAGAATTTCAGGACCTATTATTGATCGCATTGATATCTGGACTATTGTAGAACATATCGATTATCAAAAACTTTCTGAGGGCAGTATCAACCAAGAAACTACCCAGCAAATCCATGCGCGCATTATTCAAGCAAGGAAGGTTCAAGCAGCTCGTTTTGGAACTACGCGCATACTCAACGCTCACATGCATGCGCGTGATATTGAAAAAATACACCTCTCGCCTACCGTGAGGAAGCTTCTGAATGATAGTGCAGAAACGTTAAAACTTTCTCCGCGTGCTTATCATCGTATGATCAAAATTGCGCGTACTATTGCTGACCTTGCCGGATCTGAACACATCACCACTGATCATATATTTGAAGCGTTTCAGTATAGACCGAGGTAAAAATTATGAATGAAGAAAACTTCCTTCGCAAAACAAAAAATATAAGACTCAAATATGCATTTCTCATTCTCTTCAAAAGAAAATCTGGGTATGTGGAAAATGTTTTATCTCACCCAAAAATTGGTTCTGATATTGCACTTTATTATGGGAAAGTTGGTAAAAATGGATACGGACTGGCCCATATTGCAGAAAAACATCCTAGTATCCTACCAATACTTGATTCCATAATAAAAAATTCGACCGTAAAGGAGTATTTGAAAGATCGGATCATCTTAGAAACTCCTGATCACAAGGCAGTAATTGACCTTGTGTTTAATACCGTGCAAAGAAAGTGGTTGGTAACCGCATATGAAAAAATCAAGTAAAAAAACTTCACCCCACCGTGAGGTGGGGTAGTGAGTGCTTTTCGACCTATCACTATTTCATGAAGTAAGGCTACTTTTAGTATATAAAAAGTTGAACAAATAGCAAGTACTAAATTAGACAACCCCTTTCCAGACACTTTCAAATAAAAAACCCGCAGATTAATTTCTGGGGAGTTTTACTGTTTCCAGGCACTTCCGGTCTTATCAAATCCAGGGTTTACTCCGTTACGCACTTCAAGGTGAAGGTGAGGACCTGTTGATCGTCCTGTTGAACCAACATTTCCAATAACTTGACCTTGGCTAACACGATCACCAACGGACACTTTCATACTTCCTGTGAGCATGTGCGCATAGAAGGTAATCATTCCATTAGGATGTTGTATCACGACAAGGTTTCCGTACCCACCACTATACCCCGGACTTACACGAACCACGGTTCCACTCGCTGCAGCTTTGATTGGTGTTCCAGACGGACACGCAATATCAATTGCGTAGGTATCATGCTTCCCTTGAGAAAGACGGCAAGCTGCGGATTGTACTGGTTTAATAAAGTATCCGCGAGTCACATTTGCCGTTGACCCCTTGCTTGATGACGGCTTCGTTGCTTTCTTGCTTGGTGAAGAAGAGGCTGTAGCAATCTCAAGGTCTACTCCTGGGATAATCAACTTGTCTCCGATACGAAGAGGTGATGATGTTTCCAAATCATTGTAGTCCAAAAATCCTGATACTTCATCTGAGTCAAGTTTATATTTATTTACAATTGACCTTATAGTATCTCCGCTTTTAACCGTATAACTAATCCCACTCACAGGAAGGATCAAGAGGATCTCACCTCGGTGGAGCACGTCTGATTTTTTCATACCATTAGCAAATCGAAGGGTGTTTTGTGAAATACCAAATCGTGCAGCAACCAAAGCAACACTATCATTTGGCTGAACAATATATACCGTAGTCACAGCGTTTTCATTACCGTCGATCACATCAACCAATGTTCCAGCAGATCCAATTTCAGGGTCAAGGGCCTCTCCATCAACAATATCGACAAACGATCCATCATCAGGCAGCAAATCAGAGGTCATTGCAACCGCCGACGCCAAAAGCCCCATGGTTTGTGTATTATGAAATGATGTGGGACCTGTAGATATACTGGGCTCACCTTGAGCCTGAGCGGCATTAAAAAACCACGCCTCACTCACAAATGGAGAGAAGCTTAGGGAGCAGATAGCAATCCCAGCAAGTGCTTGAGAAAGAGTATTAAGTTGTAGTTTAGAGATTATAAGCCAAAAATAAGATATTAGAATTTACTCGACCGACAAGGCGTTTTTCTGAAAAAGCCTTGAGATGTATGGGTATTTTCTAAAGTTACTGTGATTCCGTCATTCGGTAAGGTCCTTCGCACTTCATATCAGGTACTTGCACCTAACCAGCCTAACAGACTGACAGCGTGGGTCAACCCCAACTGTGGATATCGCGTGGATTAAAAAAGTGTGTCATAATCACTATATATGAGTATTCAAGACCTCACCACAGTGATCAAAACAGGTCATGGAAGTCTTCATGATGATCCGCAATCAGGATCTATTTTGAAGTTGCTTGGGGAAAACGGGTTTAAGGCGAAAATAGAAGCCGGGGCAGCCAATGGTCACACTTACACTATTATCCACAGCTCTCCATCAACGGAATTTTTGCTCGTCGATGTGTGGAACGAGGGGGAACATCCGAGAAAGGCGTACCACGCCTTTAGTATCCTCACCCGGCCTGCTGTGCAGTCCACCCTCTCCACTAGCGTAGCGCTGGATCCAGAGCATCCAATGATTACGTACCTCAAACAGCTTAATGCTGATGCCGATAAGCTTTTAGCTCAAATCAAACAATATGCCTAACCTTGAAATACCAAAACTAAATATCCATCCGGAGCCTACACCAGAACAAGTGCAAACTATTCTCAAGGAAGAAGCTCGTCTCGAAAAAACCCTCTTGGAAATTAAGAATGAAATTGGGAAAGGGAAATTTAAACTCCAAGAGAGTGGCCTTTATTCTATGGAACATAGCGGACTTGTAGATCAAAATAATAATCCTGTTGATTCAAAAACACTTCCTGAGTCTAAAATCATTCTTCCTGAATCCAAGATCATTATTCCTGATAATAAAATTATCATTCCTGAAACTATTATTATTGATCCAGCAACTGATCCACTTATGCAGATTGTTGATCCCCAAGGAAATCCAGTACGTTCAAAAATCGAGGAACCTGTGCTTGATACTATTGTTGAAGAAGAACCAGAAACTGAGGAGGTAGAAGAAGCACCCGCTATTATTATAGAACCTACTCAAAAAGCAGCACCCGTTCCAAGGCAACCAGACGCTGAGCCTGTTCCAGTAAAAACTCAAGCACAGCTCCTTGCAGAAAAAATTAAGAGTAGCGATACAACCGGAGAAATCCTTACCGCTGAAGACTATAAATATCGAAGCGAGCACTGGCCAGAAGTAGAGGCAGCACTTATCGGACTTGCAAAGAAACCGGGGAAACAAAATATTATTGCGACTACCGAGAAAACTACAGCAGATAGAAAATCTGAAATGCTTGGAAAATTCAAAGAAAGTAACCAAATAGAGAACAGTGGATCGATACAAGAAAAACTTGATGGATATAAAAAAGATCAAGAAAATAAAATTGCTCAGGCAATAGAAAAAGAACCACCTGCAACAAAGGCTCGCATTGAAAAGGTAAAAAAGAAAATTGCCTCAAGGAAACAAGGCGACGGTATGCCCTGGTGGTATTATGTCCTTGCGGTTCCCGCATCACCCACAGCGCTTGGAGCATGGGCAGGAGGAAAATTACACGAGGGAGTTCAGGATAGTATTGCACTCCTCAAGAAAAAATTTAATCAAGCAATGAATCCTGAGAAAAAGCCTAGTCTGCAGGAAAAATACGGGGGTGGTAAACCAGGTGAAAAGAAAGAAGCGGCAGCTCCTGGGGCAGCTATGCAGCAAACCCAAGAGAAAATCGATAGTAAAAAAACTACTGCGTCTCTGGAAAAAGTTCTTGGAGAAAAGACAACCCCAGAGCAGGTTAAAACATGGGATCGAATTAAAAAAATGGAAGCTAGGGAGTTCTTTAATCCTGGAAAAGTTTCTGACGTGAAACTTGAAGACTATACGCCTTTTGAGAAAAAGCTTTATGAAAAACTAAAACCTCTAGATGATGCTGAGTATGCACACCATACAAAAAGCGGTGCGCCTGAAGAGCATCCTTATTTAGAAGATCCAAAAATGACACTCGAGGAATATTTTATATATCTCACCAATAAAAAATCTGCGCCAACTAAAGAGGAGCTGCAGAAAAAAGAAGAACAGGAGAAGAAAGATAAGGAAATAGAGGCTCGTAAAACAGTATTTCTTGAAAAGGCTTTTGGGGAGAAACTTAAAGAGGCTGACACGAAAGTATGGGACAAGCTCTCTAATGTAAGTCTCCGAGGATTTTTCAATCCTGAAACAGAGCTCAACAAAA
>CALRGS010000031.1 GCA_943357975.1 Candidatus Nomurabacteria bacterium
GGTGCGATTATAGTAATCGATAGTAAAGAAGAAGCTATCGCTGTTACCGAAGCTAACCAAGTAGGAATTCCAGTGATTTCACTTTCAAATACTGACTGTGATATCCGGACCGTTGCCTACCCTATCCTTGCCAACGATGCGAACAAGAAGACTATTGAATTTTTCTTGAACAAGCTGGTTGCGGCATACAAAGGAAACCGATAATTATTTTTAATCATTAGTTCTTAATCTTAAATATATATGAACATTACAGCTGACATGATCAAGGTGTTGCGAGAAGAAACTGGAATCTCTGTGATGCAGTGCAAAAAGGCACTCGAGGAAGCCGGTGGTGATATGGAAAAGGCTCGAACTGAACTTCGCGCAATGAGTGCGGCACAGGCTGAGAAAAAGTCTGACCGAACTATTGGTGCAGGAATCATTGCAAGCTACATCCACAGTAATAAAAAAATGGGGGTTCTCGTTGAGCTTTCTTGTGAAACTGACTTTGTAGCACAGAACGATGAGTTCGTTTCTGCAGCAAATCAAATCGCTATGCACATTGGTGCTATGGAGCCTGAGAATGTGGAAACCCTGCTCGAGCAACCATTTATTATGAATCCTGAAATGACCATCAAACAAGTTATTGATGGATTGGTTCAAAAGACTGGGGAACGTGTTGAAATCGGCAAGTTTGTACGCTATAGTATCTAATACATGAGTATTATTATTCTCCCAATTGCTTTAATTGTCCTTGGAGGTCTTGGTATCATCGGAACCATTTGGATTTCTTCTGGAAATTATAAGTCACGAGATCCAATTCCGAGAGGGTCCGAATGGTTTAGTGTCTCACCAGAAATACTTGAATCTGGACTTTCTATCAGAATTCAGGAAAAGTTCCGAGCATTTTTGAAAATCCTATTGATCTGGATGATTGCCCTCTATCGAAGAGTTTCGAAGGAGGTCACGGTTAAACAAGTACTCAAGAAAAAAATCAGAGCATTCTTGTACGATCACACCCCTGAAGGAGTACGTCACCCTTCAGAGTTCTGGCATCGAGTACGTCATACAGAGAAGAAGACTAAGGAATCAGACGTTATTGAACAAGGAGAATAATTATGATAGGATAAGTCCTGTCTCGCTGCGCACTATAAAACTTCTTTGGAAGCTTTAGCGCAGCAACGCCGCTTTAGCTCAGTTGGTAGAGCAACACTTTTGTAAAGTGAAGGTCCCCAGTTCGAATCTGGGAAGCGGCTCCAAAAAAGCACAAACTAAAATCACCCTACTGGGTGATTTTAGTTTGTGCTTTTTTCTCGACAGCTTTCTGCTCTGCTAGCATTTTTGCAAGCGCAGGAACCGCTATTTCAATCTCCTCGATTGATTTAAAGCCCGTATAGATCTTTCCACCAATCACCATACTAGGAACCGTTCCAGGGGCACTCGTGACTGTTTGGAGCGTTTTAATAGCGGATAGATCAAGGTCTGCATCAAATGAGTACACACGAAGCAGTGGGTATTTCTCACGAAGTGCTGTGAGGACATATCCTTGCTTGGTACAATCGGAACAATTATCATTTGAGTAGAAATAAACAAGGGTTACTGGTTTAAAGTTACACTTGTCACCTAATTCCTTCATAAGGATGTAGTCCTTAATCTGAAGCAATGAATAGTATTTCTTGAGTCCTATGACATCCGGATCATCGATCCCTAGTTGACCTTCCATGAATGTGAGGCGATCTCCTAATTGCCCAATTTCTGGGGCAAGGATAGAGTCCCCATCCTGAGTACATCCAGCAGCTGAGAGTAACGAGAACTGTGTTTCAGATGAAAGCAAATCAATAGCAATCTTATCTTGAATTGATTTTACTTCAGACATACGCTTATCTGTCGCAACCTGGCTGATATAGAGGACACTTCCAAAAATCGCAATAGTGAGTACTAGTGCAACAATATACCGCGCCCATTGAATCGTTCTTTCTTTATTTGTTGTTTGCATAAATAGTATTTAAAAAATCTTAGATAAATTAGCGCCACGACTTTTTCTTACCTCTCACTGCATTGTATGCCGACTGTCCGGTCCACCATGCTGCAAAGAAGGGGTATACGATTACAGTAAAGAGGTCTATTGAGAACATTTTTTGCCTGAGGAGCTTCTTACGTCCGATAAATATCGTTACAAAGAATATAACAATGGTGATGAGACTAATGATACTAAACACATTGGTATTAATGAAAAATACATCTGTCTGAATCTTTGGAATAATTTGACCTGTTACAGAAATTCTTTGGACGATGTGAATAATGGGAGTAATGAGACCAATGAGCATAAACGGAATCATCACCACCAGTAACCATATCATTGCAAACAATATTGGAATAGTAACTCCTACGTGTCCCAATTTATCATTAAAGAATACTTTTTTACGATAATCCCATACGTTCATAATAAATCCAAATGTCCATCGTACTCGCTGCTTCAAGAGTGCTGGCCAGGTGCGCGGCCCCTTGGTATATACCAAGGAATTTACGGCATGCGATAGTCGCATTCCTTGTAATTGCATACGTAGTGCAATTTCCATATCTTCTACGTGATGAGCTTCGTTATATTCACCTAATACGTCAAATACTTGCCTTCGCATCATAGTAAATGGTCCTGGCGCAATATACAACGTATTTAACCGAGAAAATGCCTGTTTCGCATACGTCGCAAGTTCGTATTCAACCTTTTGCATATATTGCATAAATGTCTGAGGATGATCAATCACCATACTTGGTACTACTGCCATAACTCCTGGCTTAGTAAACTCCTTGAGTGATTCGCGCAGAGCAGTGTGATGTACTGCAGAGTCTGCATCAAGGCATCCTACAATTCCAACATCTGCCATGTGAGACTTAATATAGCGAAGGCCGTAGTTCATTGCAGCGAACTTACTTCCTTCATTTTTCTTCTGCAAAAGCACCACCGAAATATTACCTACATATTTCTGAACCTCATTCCAAGTATTATCAGTCGAACCGTCGTCAATGACGATAATCTTTAATTTTTCTCGTGGATAATCCAAAGCAAGGAGTGATTCTACGGTTCCTACTACTGTTTTTTCTTCGTTAAAACAAGGCACCATGACAGCCACTGTCGGCTCAAAAAGGGTCTCTGTCGGCTCATCTGCCTCACCAAATTCGGTTACTCCATCCCAAAGGAAATATGAGACAAGCAAAAAAACCTGGAAATATAGACCTCCAAACAGTGATACGTAGAGCAAGATGTCCTTGATATTGGTAAACATTCAGGCCTTCATTATAGCACATTTGACCCTCGAAATCCACATGCTATACTCTGTTTACAAACGACTTCGGTCCTCCCCGTAAGGGGTAACAATATGAACATCAGGCAAGGAATTGTCTGATTTTTGTTTTGAGTTTAATAAAATCGTCCTCTGGAATATCGCCCAGCTTATATTTTAAACGCTTGGTATCTATCAACTTTAATTGTGAAAGAATTACTGTGCTTATGGAATTATTAAGCTTGAATTGATAGTAATAAATTCCTTCTTTTTGATTCTTAGTAAGCGGAAGCACCCAGGCAACCTGATTGTTAAATTTTTTGATTACAACAAATGGACGGAGAAATTCATCTCCGCGACCATCTTGTTCAAACCCAATATTTTCTCCTATATAAGAAAACCAAACCTCTCTTTCTTTGAAAAATATCCTGGGGAGATCATTATGAATCAGCTGTTTTGTAGTACTCCATTTTTTAAAATCTTTTTGCATCTTTCTTTCATATCATAACGAGATAAATTCCTGATAAACTTTTTCTCAAGAAATGATAAAGATGATTCTGAGGTTTCTTGACAAGAAAAAACGTTCTGCAGAATTGCAGAACGTTTATATTTTTTGTAATATACTCTACTTTTTCAAGTTGAGAAATACTACATAAAACATACTACATACATTGTCTCCATCCATACAGTGAGGAATGTCACCTCCCCACCCAAATTTCTCGTCATAGGTAAGTATTCTCACCTCACCCGAGCAGTGATACTGCAATGAGGTATACGTTGTTCCTAAAAACACCAACCATTTTCCCTTCTGTTTATCTAAAAACTCATTAACCATCGGCTCCTGTTGGTTTTTTGATAAAAATTCCAAATCAGTTGCATTGGCAAGTATTTTACCAGTAGCCAATGCCTTATTGCGTAATTCGCATAAGTTGCCTTGGGTAAATTCAAATGCCGGTACTAGTTCAAATGCAGTAAGGTCAAACTCAAAAGCACTATGTGCCAAGTGTTCACGAACACCCGGCTTGCAACCAGAAAGATCTCCTGGCTGACTGTTTTCAATAAGTAATTTTTTTGCTTCCATTATTTAAAATTAAGAATGAACAATATATTTCATTATCAAACCACAAATTGCTTTGCAGTCTGAATAGTGAAGGCGAGACCAAATTGTCTCGCCAGTTTTTTACAATACATTCAATACGCTAATATCAATAAAAATCTTTCCATCAACTTTTACTGCTTCGCGTATCATCCAACAACCGCTCCCTTGGGGTCTGTCTGTCGGCTTAATAAGCATATCAACCACCGCACAAATATCACCGTGCAAATACCTCCAATCAAAATCATCTTTGCCCTGCGCTGCAATGGCTGCAACTGCGCACAATAAAGTTTTTCTATGGGTTTCTTGCTCAACAATTTCTGTCCATGCAAAATGGTTAATAACTCCTCTACCATAACTGTCGTTCCAGCTTGTTTGGCACCCAATACTGGCGTAAACCAAAATTTTTACTTTTTCCATAATAGTTTGTTTTTAGGATAGAGTGACTCGCTACACCTTGTAGAAAGTAAAACTATTTTGGAAAAGTAAGATTGTAAAGAGCAAAATCATTATCAAACCACAAATTACTTCATGATTTGAATTATGAAGGGCGAGTTTTCAGGCTCGCCCAGGAATCTAACTCTTCATAACTGCAAAGTAGTACTTTCTACTCCGAAAAATATCATGGAAATAATTATCAAGTATAAATGCGTGTAGCACCTCAACCCTCAAATCATATCGCACGTCTTTTTCTAAATAAAACACACACCTTTCAGGCCCATCATCTGATAAACATCTCATACCATCACTGTCATCTAAAGATAGCACCACTTCGTGGGTCTCTAGCATGTCAGGGTACTGTTGTACCAACCCTAATAAGTAATTACTTGGACAAGAAATGAAACCGAGTTCCTCTATATGCCTTACAGCATTTTCTGGGCGGTCAGCGTAAAACTGAACCAACTCAATTTCTTTCTCTTCAAATAACTCTTTTCTGGGACGAAGTGAGTACAATTCAGTACGAAAGAAAGAGTGCCGAATACCTTCTAAAGTATTAACGGGCTTAACAATAAATTTACTATTAGTATTCATAAGCGAAATCTCAGACCAGCTGAATGCCGATTTTCCTTGCCTTTACAAGGGATCTTGAAACTGAGTGATGTTTTTTGTATAAGGTTATTATGACCCACACAAGAACTCGCTTCAGACCGATTTGGCTTATGAATAAAAATCAAAGAACGTACTGGCACATAATAGCATATATATGTATACATGTCAACCAATCTAAAAGCCCCTATTTCTAAGGGCTTTTAGAGTAAAACGATGATGTTTTAGTAATCCTTAAGCTTCATTACCTTCTCATTACTTCTGATCTTATCATGCACCTTCGCCTCGATTTGTCGGATACGCTCTCGAGTTACCCCGAATTCTTTTCCTACCTCCTCGAGGGTGTGGTTAATACCATCCAAAAGCCCGTAACGCATTTCGATAATCTTCATCTCTTTTGGAGACAAATCGTTCAAGATATCCTTGAATTGATCTTGAAGAATTCTCTTTGATGCTTCACGATCCGGAGACATGATCTTATCATCCGCAACGAATTCAGAAAGTGTAGATTTATCATCATCAGAACCACCAATTGATTCCTCGAGTGACTTCGTAGACTGATTAATTTTATTAATCATATGAATCTTCTCTACTTCAATTCCCATTTCAGTTGCAATCTCCTCTGGGAGAGGTGTTCGTCCCAAATCTTGTTCCAATCGTCGATACACTTGTTTGTATTTTGAAATAGTTTCCACCATGTGTACCGGAATACGAATGGTTCGAGACTGATCGGCAAGCGCACGAGTAATTGATTGACGAATCCACCAGGTTGCATACGTAGAAAATTTAAATCCTTTGGTCCAGTCGAATTTTTCAACAGCCTTGTACAACCCAATGTTTCCTTCTTGAATAAGGTCAAGCAATGTGAGGTCCGCAGATCGAGTCGCATACTTCTTAGCAATAGAAACTACGAGACGCAGGTTCGCTTGAGCCAATAGGTTGCGTGCCTCTTCATCCCCTGCTGCAATTTTCTGCGCAAGGTCACGCTCCTCAGCCGCGCGAATCAACGGATACTTTCCAATTTCCTTGAGGTACATCTGCACTGAATCATTTGATGAACTGGTTCGATCATACCGACGACCGGCAAGTTCAGCATCAGGCTCTGGGTCTCCTGAAAGGAGTCCTCCTGTTTCAATCACATCAATACCAGCCATACTAAATTTCCCATAGAGATCATCGAGGAACATCACATCTTCTTCAATATCGGGAAATGCCTTGAGGAGTTCATCGTACGTCAAAAATCTTCGCTTCTTACCTTTATCGATCAGCATTTTTACCCGCTCTTCGATTTGTTCTTTGGTAAGCCCTTTTGCGGGTAACAAAACTTTCGTAGATTTTTTTACTGCTTTTTTAGGCGCCTTTTTTGAGACCTGCTTCTTCTTTTTAGGAGTTGGAGCTGGTTTCTTCTTTTTAGGCGCAACTTTTTTCACCACCTTTTTCACTGGCTTCTTAACCAGTTTTTTGGTTGGTTTCTGAGTAACCTTTTTCTTGATGTTTGTTTTTTTCTTGATAGCCATAGTAATTTAGTGATTATGGAGGTCGTGGATAAGTGCGTGTTTGCGCGTGAGAAGCTCGTGGACTTTTTGGAGGACCCGCCCGTTAGAGGGGTCATGCACGAGTTCCCTATCAAGTTGTTGTTTCTCTTCCTCGATCATAGTCATTTCGTAGCGAATAAGTAAGTCGTGTAATGTTCGTTCATACATCGGCAGTGCATCAGGAAGTGTCCCTAATAACTGCTCTGTTTGAAAAATATACTGTGCCTTCATGTCTTCTGGAATTCCTGTGATCTTTTCGGTAAACTTTTCATGATTTTGTTTCAAGGCAAGGAGTATTCCCATAATACGCTCTACAAGGTAAACCTTTGGATCTACTTGTGGTACCTGTCCGACATCTCCCTCTTTTAGGGGGAGTGCCTCGCGCAGCGGGCGTGGGAGTATTGGATTGTTTTTCAAGTATTTCTCAAATTCTTTTCGAATAGGATCTAC
>CALRGS010000032.1 GCA_943357975.1 Candidatus Nomurabacteria bacterium
GCTTGTGTAGTCCCTCGCCCCATGGTGAAGCGAATACTGCCATGTGCTGAACGATCCTTACGAAGTGCGGCAATAACATACGACTCTTCGTCATCCTGTTCGCGACATGCAGATTTTGAAGCCGCACAAATTCCTTGCGCATCAAGCTCAATAACCAATCGCTCGCTCGACATGTTGGGAATAGAAATATTTATATTATTACAAATACGTACTCCCACGCCCGCTTCGCGTGGCACTCCCTCTAAAAGAGGGAGAAAAAAACCATTCACTTTATAACCCTTCAAACCCTTTTCAAGTTCCGCAAAAAAATATTTTTGTAAATCTAACAATCGAGTATTTTCTGACTCTGAAATACTTCGTGTTTTTTCTAATGCTTTTGTAAAACCTACAATTGAAGCAATGTCTTCTGTTCCAGCACGCAATCCAAATTCCTGAGAACCACCGTGGAACACTGGTGAAACGAGGTCCTTGTTTCTAATATATAAAACTCCAGATGATTTAGGTCCATAAATTTTTGAACCTGAAAGACTCATCAAGTCCACCCCTAATCGCTCTACATTAATATCTAAATAATTAGCAGCTTGGATGGCGTCTACATGCACCAGTGGATACGGGTTCTGTTCCCCTCTCCTTGCAGGAGAGGGGTTAGGGGAGAGGTTTTTCTTATACCACCTCACCAGCTTAGTAATTTCCTTGATAGGCTGAATCGTTCCAATTTCATTGTTTACATACATAATAGAAACTAAAACGGTTTCTGGTCGTAATGCTTTCTTGATTTCATCCACACTAACTATCCCCTGTTCGTCTACGGAAATAACAGCAAGCTCTATTTGTTTTTTCGATTCAAGGTCTTTGAGTGTTTCAAGTACTGCAGGGTGCTCTATTTCTGATGTAATAACATGTGGGATTCTCCCATCCCCAACCCTTCCCAAAGGGAAGGGAGCCCCCTCTTCCCTTTGGGAAGAGGGCTGGGGAGATGGGACGAGGACCCCAAGTATTGCCATATTATTTGATTCAGTCCCACCTCGTGTAAAAATAACATGATCACTTGTTGTTCCAAGTAATTTTGCAACTGACCTCCTTGATTCAGAAACAATTTTTTCGGTTAAAACAGCTTCTTTATACAACCCACCCGGATTAAAATAGTTATTTTTATAAACATTCTCCATCGCAGAAAAAACATCCTTGTCTAGTGGTGTTGTTGCTGCATGGTCCATATAAATTCGTTTTTTCTTGAAGAGGTCTCCGAAAAGCTTCATCCCTTGAAATTACCACAAATTTAAGGTATAATCCAGCCTACTATGTTGTACGCACTCTACGCCATGGCAGCTGCTCTGTTCCTTAGTACCTGTATCTTGGGCTATTTTGTGTACTCCCTTTCAAGTCGACTCACCAAGCTCACCACAGGAACCAGTGGAAAAAGCCTCGAGGATGCTATCTATCAATTGATGGAAGACCATACTATTCACCAACATCGTATGGAATCCATGGAGCAAACCTCTGGGCGTTTGAACACCGAAATAAAATCAGCATCTCGCGGCATTGCAACCGTACGTTACAATGCATTTACTGATGTAGGAGGTAAGCAATCATTTGCAACAGCTATCCTTTCTGAGGATGGCAGTGGTGTAGTTATTTCATCAATGTATTCTCGAGAACGGGTAAACATCTACGCAAAACCTATTGCGAATTTTGTATCTGAATACGAACTCTCTAAGGAAGAAGTTCAAGCGCTGAAAGAAGCCAGTAAGATTTTTAATTAGTCCCCATTATTATGACCAACAAAACTCATGACAACCCAATAGAACGCCCTCCAGTGGTTGCCATCATGGGGCATGTTGATCATGGAAAATCGAGTCTTTTAGACTACATCAGAAATTCAAACATCGTTGCTGGTGAGGCAGGCGGTATTACTCAGCACATTGCAGCCTATGAAGTTGCTCACAAAGACCCTTCTGGAGCTATAAAGAAAATTACTTTTATTGATACTCCAGGTCATGCTGCTTTTTCGCACATGCGTAATCGTGGAGCTCGTATTGCTGACATCGCGATCCTTATTGTTTCAGCAGAAGAAGGTGTGAAAACTCAAACCACTGAAGCTATCAAAACTATTTTGAATGAAAAAGTTCCTTATATTGTTGCTATCACAAAAATAGATAAAACTAACGCAAACGTAGAAAAAGTAAAAAGTGATTTGCTCACCGAAGGTATTTACGTAGAAGGATATGGTGGGGATATTCCCTGTGTTCCTGTATCATCAAAAACTGGAGCGGGTGTTGAAACGCTCCTTGAAACGATCCTCCTCCTCGCTGAGTTCCAAGAGTTTAAAGGAACTCCAGACAATTTGGCGAGTGGATTCGTGGTGGAAGCAAACATGGATCAAAAACGTGGTATTTCTGCGACCTTAATTATTAAAAATGGAACGTTAGCTAAGGGCCAATTTATTGTTGTTGATGATACTTACACCACTACTCGTATCATTGAAAGTTTTACCGGAGACACTATTGAATCTGCAACATTCTCGACCCCTATTCGTATTACAGGCTTCACCAACCTTCCTCGCATTGGATCAGCGTTTACTACTGTGTTAACCAAGAAAGCGGCTGAGGAGCAAACCCTTGAAGCAAAAGACATCCTCAAAGAACTTGATGCCAAGCAAATTTTGAATATTAATGAGGGCACGAAAATTATCCCTATCATTATCAAATCAGACGTATTCGGATCTGCCGAAGCCATCGATGGTGAAATTGAAAAACTTTCAACTGATGAGGTATACTTCAAAGTAATCAAGAAAGGTGTGGGATCTATCAACGAATCAGATGTACAACTTGCCCTGTCTGATAAGAATACTATCATTATCGGATTCAATGTAGATATTGAAAAGAGTGTTCCTGATATGAACGATGTTGAACAGATTACTATCAAAACCTTCGACATTATTTACAAGATGACCGAGTGGCTCGAACTAGAGCGAGAGTCTCGTAGAATTCGTAAGGAGGTTGATACTGTCATTGGTCAAGCAAAAATCCTCAAGGTATTCAGTGCTACTAAAAATAGTTGCGTTGCTGGAGGAAATGTTACATTCGGAATTATTTCCAAGAAAGAGCAGTTTAAACTTATGCGGGCTGGCATAGAAATAACTCGAGGATCTATCGAGGGATTACAGCTCGCCAAGTCCCCTGTTTCATCAGTTGAAGCAGGAAACGAATTTGGTATGCAGCTCGATTGTAGAGAAGAAATTTTGCAAGGAGACATCATTGAAACATTTAAGCGTGAAGTCAAATAATATATGTCATACAACGAAACCCTAGAAAAAGAATTGAGGAAATATACTGCGGACTACATTACCCGTGAAGCGTCCCACATGTCACTGATTACAATTACTCGGTGTGAACTTTCGAGTGATGGAAAACGAGCACTTCTTTCTATTTCAATTCTCCCAGAACGGGCAGAGCCTATCGCTATGGATTTCCTCAAGCGTCATCAGGACGATATCCGCAAGCATATTCAAAATAAGTCTCGTATTCAACGAGTTCCTTGGTTACGTTTTACTCTCGACAAAGGAGAAAAGAATCGGCAGCTTGTAGACATATTATTGCAAGAAGACCAAGAATAAGTTACGATACTTCGGTAGGAGTGAGGAGCTACGGCGTGCTTGCACGCCGTAGCTTTAGCAAAGGCGTGGTGGCGAAGTGGTAACGCTTCGGTCTGCAAAACCGACATGCGCGGGTTCAATTCCCGCCCACGCCTCCAGAGTCCTGCGGAGCACGTATGTGCAAAGTGGGAATAAATATGCCGGGGTGGCGAAATTGGTAGACGCTAGAGACTTAAAATCTCTCGATCGCAAGGTCATGCGGGTTCGATTCCCGCCCTCGGCACTCAATAACATAAAGCAAAAAACTTCCGTAAGGAAGTTTTTTGCTTTATGTGCCCAGGACTGGACTTGAACCAGCACGCCTTGCGGCACCAGCTCCTAAGGCTGGCGTGGCTACCAATTACACCACCTGGGCATTCTATTAATCATGGAAAAATTCCATTGTGCACCCGGTAGGAATCGGACCTACGACCGTTTGCTTAAGAGGCAACTGCTCTACCGACTGAGCTACGGGTGCATAAAAACGTCATTTTGCCCTTTATTTATAACATATTTTTGCCCCTGGGGAAGACTTGACTTTTACATTCTATTATGCTATAGTGGTATTCAATAAGACAGTTCTATTTCAATCACATTTCAATCATTTGACTAAACCAATTCACATGGAAAAATTACTTCAAACCCACAAAAACCTTGTGGTAGTATCTGTCACCATTCTATCAATTCTCTTTGCTATCAATGTTATCTGCGACTATTCATTCAGAGTGGTGAATATAGGTAACCCTCTTTTTCTCATTTTGCTTATTGGAACGGTCATCCCGTACCTTATAAGTATGGTTTCCGGATTTGATACCGAGAACCTGATTAGTGCCTCTGCAGTAGCTATAGGCATCATGCTTATCGCTAATGCTTTAGGTGGCCATGAGGCACTAGTTATCGCAGAAGTTATTGCTGGTGGTATTGGAGTTCTTATCCTGTTTTTTATAGCATTATCATTATCTGGAAAAAGTTCAGATAAGGATAAAACCAAAGAACCAGCAAAGCCTGCAGAAAAGGTAACTAGTGATGGGAATTCTTCAAAATTCTTTATCGGTGTACTTATTTTCATGGCTATACTGGTATACCTCGCATCGTCACGCAGCCAGCACACCGAGAATTCACCGCCTAACACTGGAAACGCAGGTATTCCACCATTGCCTAACACTACAGCACCCGCTCAACCGACAGCGCCTCAACAGGAAGCAGAAGCTGGATACGAGTAACTGAGTTGATTTGCAAGCAAAAAGCCGTCCCATACGCTTTATCGGGACGGCTTTTTTTATTGCTCCCTAGTATCTATTGAATAGGTACTGTTGAGCCAACAATATTTCGTATCAGGGTTGCAATTCCAAGTGCGGATGCCATGATAAAGAGACCAAATAGTCCATACACAATGCGATCCCCTCCTGCAGATTTACGACCACCCCCATCAGCCTCCTTGTCAAAGATACTAGAATCCCACAAGTGCCCTGAGTTACGATCACGAACGTAATCTACAACCCCCCACATAAAATACAAGAGTGCAATAACGAAACCAAGCTTGATGATTGGGTTAAGGACATAATAACTCAACCGGTAGATAACAAGCTTGATTGTGGGCGTATTAGCAGCTGATTGAGCACTTGCAATGAGAGGAAGCCAAGAGTACATAAAACCTGATTAGAAATCTACCTGAGGAATATCCTGACTTTCAATCACACCTCCTCCTGTAACACCTGTAACCTGCTGGAGCAATTTAACAATTCCGAAGAAACTCAACATGATAAACAATGCCAAGATCGAGTAAAGAAGTCCACTTCGTGTCTTTGCTTTCTCTTCTGCGGTAGCACGAATATAGCTAATAAGTTCCCAAAAGAAGAATCCTACTGCGATAATAGTAAGCAACGGGAAGATTTTTTGAACGACATACTGAAGTAGGTTTACAATACTTGTAACATAGGTCTGATTTACTTGACCTTGAGCAAATGCAATTGCGGGAACAAATGGGGCAACAAGTGATAAAATGATTTTTTTCATACGAAATTGATGTGAATAAGTATCCTTAATAATGGATACCCGTATTATACCACCACCTATCAAACAAATACAAGCAAGGGCCTATTCTTCAAATAAACCTGTGCACAAAAAAAGCCCTCCGAAAACGAAGGGCTTCTACTCATACCAGTAAACTGGTGTTAGTATTTCATCACAGCAGCACTCACAATCTTTTTGTAAATAAGTGAACCGTCAATGTACATAGTAGCCGGATTGTAGTGGTCACTGGCGACTGCTACAAGTTGTCCATATTGGTTTACCGATTCGTAGAAAGTTAATGATACAAAAGTACGGTTACCAATGGTAGTACTACCTGTAAGATTACTTAGCGACTCATTAAGGTTTGTCCAAGCAATCGAATTGCGCTTTATAATAGCCAAGTCATCGTAGCACCATGCCTGATATTTTTGGTCAAAGTATGAAGCTTTACCAGCGGGCGTAGAACCTCCTGGTGCAATAAAGATGCTGATGACAACTATATACCAGTTCAGGTCAACCTCATTAGCAACCGGTCCATTGTTTATACGGAGCCCAACCTTACCATCAACGCCTACAAGGTAACCCTGTATGTTGGTGTTCAAAGAGTTGGGGCGCACTATGGCATGTCCTACAATCGCCTGGTTGAGTGTTCCATCTTGTCCCAGAACGCTGGATTGGCAAGAAGATAAAAAGGTTACAGCAATTACTACCATTACTAAATAAAAACGTGATTGCAAGTTTTTCATGAGTACAGATTTATTTTTTTGAAAAGATCGAGTGGAGAGTATCAAGTACTTCCTATCTCGAGACTAGTATAGCATAGTCTATATCCTTTGTCAAGTATCCTAGAAACCCCTTATTTAGAGGTCTTTTTGGGGTACTTGACAAATATTGCTTAAAATGCTATATTATAGGTCAACATATTCTTAAACCAAAAAATAACTGCTTATGAACAAGGTTCCAGTTTCTGCAATGATTTTAATTTTCGGCATCGGAGAAGACCGCGATAGTGACAAAACCAAAGCCTTCAAAAAGGCGAAGATTGATTACTATTTTCAATTAACATACGGAACCAAAGTGACCAGTCAGGCAGCGTTGGGTACCATGCTCAGCAATGCCCAGGGTGATGCTGAAGAGCGTTCGGTTAAGTACAAACAACTCGAGCTTGACGCTACAAAATTTAAAGACAAAAAAGAGGAAAAGAAGAAGGAAAAAGAGTAAACCCCTTCCCTTTTCCAGCAAAAATCCCGCATACAGTTTGTGCGGGATTTTTTTATTGGTCTGTTTAAGGCGGCGTCGTTCCTCCATTCGGACTGGTCCTCAGCTGTGGAACGATGGGTTGGGTATTGAAAAATGTTTGC
>CALRGS010000033.1 GCA_943357975.1 Candidatus Nomurabacteria bacterium
ATAGTTTTTGCTTTTGAGGGCGACTCAACAATAAGGAGTTTCATAGGATGCATTATTGATACCATACATTATATATATTGTGCAACCTCACCTCGAAGTCCTCACCCGGAAGTCCTCACCCGGTTCGCTTCGCGAACCACCCTCTCCACTATCGTGGAGAGGGTCTCGGTACTCCAGATTTCTTGATTACTAATTCTTATAACTGTAATATTTTTACTTCTAAAAAACTGATCCCTAATTTTATCATATTCAAGCGCCTTAGATTTAAAATGTTGTAAGCCATCAAGCTCAATAACCAGTTTTGTTTTATGACAGTAAAAATCAGCAATATAAGCACCAACACTTACTTGGCGACGCCATTTCAAACCGGTTCTACTTTTTCGAAGCTCTTGCCATAACAAATCCTCCTCGGTGGTTTGATTTTTGCGAAGATTTCTTCTTTTTTTTAAATTGTTTTTATTATTTATTAAAACCATAGTGATAAATTTGATCCCTCTCCACGATAGTGGAGAGGGTGGCTTCCGCCAGGAAGTCGGGTGAGGACTTGCTAAATGAGGTTACCCGCGCCGGAGCTCACCACCCATATCCTTAATAATTCCTTTGATTTCCATTTGTGAAATTAAAATATTCGCCTGGGTTGTACTGAACCCACTTGCACGAATAAGGTCTCCACGACGCATGGGGGATCCTAAAAGTTTGAGGATGCTTTGTTCGTCTGATGACGCCTGTGGAAATAGATCAAGTGGCGGTTGTTTAGTTACCTGAAATCCTAGCGCATCGAGGAGTTCTTCTGGATTGGTGATCGGTGTAGCACCCATACGAATAAGCTCATTGGGGCCCTCTGAATTTCTTGAGAAAATACTTCCAGGAACTGCGAGTACGTCGCGATTATATTCGGTTGCGAATTTAGTAGTGATACGACTGCCTGATTTATGAGTAGCCTCAATAATAAGTGTTGCTCGTGAAATACCTGCAAGGAGTCTGTTGCGTGCAGGAAATAGCCAATCATTTGTTTTTTGATTATTTTCAAATTCACTGAGTAAGCATCCATTCGTATGCAGAATCTTTTCAGCAAGTTTTCTATTTGCACGAGGATAAATAATTGATTCATCGAGGCCAGATCCAGGAAATGCTATCGTAGTAAGTCCTACTTCGATAGCCGCTTCGTGTGCAATGGTATCTATACCAAGCGCAAGCCCTGACACAATGACTACAGGATAACCCCTGAGTCCCTTGATGAACATCTCGCAAGCTTCTTTGCCATAAGGGCTATAATCTCGAGCACCGACGACAGTTAAAAATACGAGATGCTTATCGGCAGGAAATGTGCCACGAATAAACAACCTCTTGGGTAATCGAGGCAAACTCTGAAAATAGTCTTGGATGATAGCTGGGTCTAAGTTGTATATAGGATGGTCATGCATAATTATGGGAGTATTGTATTATTTTCTGTCTCAGGTATACTGTCCTTACTAATGCCTTCGGGCCCCGAGAAAGCCTCACCTCCTGGTGAGGCTTTCGACATTTTAGTAGTATTTGTAGGAGAAAAATATTCTTGTAATTTTTGAGCAACTAATAAAAATTGAACTTCTGGAATCCATGATACCTGTCGCAGTAGTCGTTTCGGACTAACTACTCGAATTTGTGACAATATTACAGAAGACCTATGAAAGCTCTCGTCCTCTACAATCACATGATGCCTATCTTCTTTAAGAGAGCTCGTAACGGGTATGACAAAAACCATTTTCTGATTAATGAACTTATAAACAAGCACAGGTCGTTCGAAATTTTCATTTTTCCCGTCTTGTTCAGATCCAATATTGACACCCAAAGAACACCACCACATCTGCCGTGGTTTTACGTGGAAATTTATAGGTCGCTCCTGTATTTGTTTCTTTAACTTGTTCCAAGTATCAAAATCCTTATTCATACCTCCTAATCCTATCAAACCGAGATAAAATCCATATCAATTTTTTCTCAAGAAATCTTTATCTCAACTCGTACGTGCATAATTAAGGCTTTTTTGTTATAGTAAACCCATTATGTTAGACATTAAATTCATTCGGGAAAATCCGGATCTTATTAAAGAGGCCGCGCGTAAAAAGAAGGTGGTGGTGGATATTGATGAATTGCTCAAGCAAGATGCCCTTCGCCTTGAAAAGCTTTCTCTCGTAGAGAGTCTTCGTGCTGAACAAAACGCCGTGTCTGATAAAATTCCAAGTGCAAGTCCTGAGGAAAAACAGGAGCTTATTGGAAAAATGACCCTCCTAAAAGAAGATTTGAAAAAGCACGAGGAATCTCTAAAGGAGATTATGACCACCTGGCAAACATTAATGCTTGCAGTACCCAATGTTCCTGATATTTCTGTGCCAGAAGGTGACGATGATACTGGAAACATGGAGGTGCGTGACTGGGGAGAAAAACCAACCTATACTTTCCAAGTGAAAGACCATATTGAGCTTTGTGAGATGCACGACCTTGCTGATTTTGAACGTGGAGCAAAAGTTGCAGGATTCCGTGGATATTTCTTGAAGAACGAAGCCGTGCTCATTGAGATGGCACTTTGGCAACTATTTAATGAAAAGCTTGTAGCTAAAGGATTTACTCCCATGATTGTTCCATCCCTTGTTTCTAAAAAAACATTAGTGGGAACGGGCTATCTCCCAGGAGGAGAAGATGATCTCTATCGGACTCAAGATGATGAATACCTCGCAGGAACCGGGGAAGTTGCGACGATGTCATACTATAGTGACGAAATTCTAGAGATGTCACAGCTACCTATTAAAATCTCAGCATTTAGTCCTTGTTTCCGCCGTGAAGCAGGGTCTCACAGTAAGGATACTAAAGGACTCATTCGAGTACACGAATTTTTCAAACTAGAACAAGTAGTACTCTGTGAAGCATCTCACACAACATCCGTTGAACTCCATGAGCAAATTACTGCAAACGTAGAAGAGGTGCTCCAGCTCCTGGAACTTCCTTATCATGTGGTAGTTAATTGTGGAGGTGACCTCGGGCAAGGCCAAGTAAAAAAATATGACATTGAGGTGTGGATGCCGTCACAAAATTCTTATCGAGAAACTCACTCAGCATCATACTTCCATGACTATCAAACACGCCGATTAAATATTCGCTATCGTGATACCGAAGGGAAGTTACGATTTGTACACTCATTGAATAATACTGCGGTTGCAACACCACGAATTATTGCGTGTATCCTTGAAAATAATCAACAAGCAGACGGTTCGATAAAGGTCCCAGAGGTTCTTCAAAAATATGTCGGAAAAGAATTCATCAACAATAAAACTCGATAAGAATTCAGAATTGCGCCGTTCACGACGCACGAAGTTATTTTTTGTGTGCCTACTTTTGGTGCTCCTGATCCTAGGAGGTATTGTTGGATTTTTGAGAAAAAAAGAATTTCAAATATCCAAAATAACTATCATCGGTACCCAGTCACTTGATGCTGATAGTATCCTTAAGACGGCTCAGGACTACTTGAACGGTCACTACGCTATTATCATTCCAAAAACAAATACGCTCTTGTTATCTAAGCCAGAATTGGTACGGTATATCCTTGAACAAATTCCAAGTATTGAAAAATCCACGGTTACTTTCAAGGAAAAAAATAGTATCGAAATTTCTGTGACTGAGAAGAAGCCCTCGTACGTGTGGTGTGGCACTTCCTGTTATTTTCTGGACGATACTGGAATGATTTATGAACCATCTCCACAATTTACCCAAGGAGTATTTATTACCTTCACTGGAGGCACTGTCGATGAAAATCCGATCAAGAGTCATATTATTTCCGAGAAAGAGTTTAGTGGTACATTAAAAATTCTTGCGGCACTAGATCAACTTGCTATACATGTAGTAGGTGTAAATTTTGAGAATGACACCACGGTTGTTCATATTGATAGTATGAGAGGAACAGTCCTTGGGCCTAAAACTCAACTAGTCCTTACCAAGGATGAAGCCAGCCAAAACGTTTTTAACACCCTCAGCCTCCTGATGAATGATAAGGTCTTCACTGGAATACTTGCAACAAAAGGAAACTTGTTGCAGTATATTGACATTCGTTTTCCTGATAAGATCTATTACAAATTCGATACCCCGGCAGCTCAAGTAACCACTGCACCAGTAACCCCACCGGCACATGCACAACTTTTGGACAAAACTCAATAAGCCATTCTTTGCCTTGGCTCCCATGGCAGATGTTACTGATCCGGCATTTCGTCGGATTATTGCCAGCTACGGAAAACCTGATGTTACCTGGACTGAGTTTGTTTCCGCTGATGGACTCGCACATCCTACGGGCCGTGAAAATTTGATCAAGGATTTGGCTTTTACTGATGCTGAGCGACCTATTGTTGCACAGTTATTTTCAAGTAACCCAGTTAATATGAAAAATGCAGCAAAGCTTTGTGCAGAACTTGGATTTGATGGAGTTGATATTAATATGGGATGTCCTGACAGAACGATTGAAAAACAGGGCTGTGGATCTGCGATGATTAAAACTCCTGATAAGGCCTTGGAGATTATTCAGGCTGCACGTCAAGGAATTACAGAGTCTGGAAAAGAAATCCCTGTATCTGTAAAAACTCGAGTGGGGTATAACAAGGAAGATATTGATGGATGGATTGCATTCCTCCTGAAGCAAAACTTGGCAGCACTTACGGTGCATGCACGTACTCGTAAAGACATGTCACAGGTCCCTGCAAATTGGGACTACATTTCGCGTGTAGTAAAACTACGTGATGAACTAGCACCAGATACTATTATTATAGGAAATGGGGACGTAGTTGATATGGCCGATGGACTTGAAAAAGCAAAACAAACGGGTGCTGATGGATTAATGATTGGTCGTGCCTGTTTTGGTAATCCTTGGATTTTTTCCTCTTCGCCTCACATCAAAACTCCCCCGGCCTTCGGCCACCCCCTCTTGGCAAGAGGTGGTACCTTACGGAACCTTTGGTGCAAAATTCTAAAATTTGCTGGCGTGGTTTCCCCCTCTTGCCAAGAGGGGGCTAGGGGGAGTTTGGAAGAAGATGATTATTCAACCAAAGAGCGTTACTGGCTGCACAATAAACCAGATGTACCGCTTGAACAAAAACTTCGCGTGATGGTAGAACATTCACAACTCTTTTGTGAGCTCTTGCCTCATAAGAACTTTGCGACTATGAAGAAACATTATAAGGCCTATTGCCATGGTTTTCCTGGCGCCAAGGAACTTCGTATGAAATTGATGGATGCGCCGGATGTTGCAACTGTTTCTGATATCGTTGACGAGTTCTTGAAAAAGGAGTAGTGTAAAAAGAAAAACCATGGAACCAATAGAAGAAGTAACCGAAGAAATCCCCTCACTCACAGAGTGCAAGGAATTTTACGAAAGCGGAAAAAGCCTCATAGAATGAGGCTTTTTTGTTTGACGAATTCTTGAGAAAAGAGTAGGGTAAGAAGAAAAAAATGAAATATACCTTCACTATCCTAAAGATTTTCACTCACGGATTTACTCATGGTACCAGAATCATCTGGAATGAGAATTTAGACGACTGCCTTATCTTCATTGTTATCGCTATTTTTCATTTAGAATTACTCTTTTATGCACCTTACGAGGAAACAATACCAGCTATATTTCTAGGATGTAGCGCTATGATGTTAATCCTGAATACTAAGGTTTATCAAACTCAAAAGAAAACTCTCATGTTTGCCATTTACTATATTCTATGGGAAATATGGGCAATAGAGATCCAACAAAGCCCACTATTATGGTGAGCTTTTTTGTTTCCTAAAACATGCTAAAATACATCCATATGTCACATATTTCGCTCTATCGAAAGTATCGGCCCCAGAATTTTTCTGAAGTTCTTGGGCAGGATGCAATTGTAAAATCACTGGAATCAAGCCTTAAATCTGGGAATATTTCTCATGCCTATTTGTTTGCAGGGTCACGAGGTACAGGGAAAACGTCTATTGCACGAATCTTTGCCAAGGAACTGGGAACCAGTCCAAACGATATTTACGAAATCGATGCGGCTTCGAATAACGGGGTCGAGGAGATGAGAGGATTAACCAGTGGGATTTCTACGCTTCCTTTTGATTCAAAATACAAGGTATATATCTTGGACGAAGTCCACATGCTTTCAAAGTCTTCATTTAATGCGCTCTTGAAAACACTTGAGGAACCGCCGGCTCATGTTATTTTTATTCTTGCAACCACAGAGCTTCATAAAGTCCTCGATACGGTAAAGTCTCGATGTCAGGTTTTTGAATTTAAAAAACCTACGATTGAAATTTTAGTAGGAATGATCAAGGAGGGGGCTAAAAAAGAAGGGTTCAAAATTGATGACGATGCTGCGGAGCTCATTGCTAAGCGTGGGAATGGTGCATTTCGTGATACTTGGGGGATCGTTGAACGGGTGATTCAGTCTGCAACAAGTAAAACAGTTACTGTTTCGGAAATTGAAAATATCATGGCAACTCCGCACCATGAACTCGTTACAGAATTCATCAGTGCACTTGTTGTAAAGAATCTAGAGACTACCCTAAATATTGTTCACAAAGTTTCTGACGAAGGTCATTCTATGGATCATTTCATTGAAAATATCCTCGAGCATTTACGCCTGGTTCTATTATTCCGATTCTCTCCACAATTTGCAGAATCAGTTTCAAGTGATTTACAAAAAGACGCTGTCACCGAACTTAAAAAATGGGCAGGGGAGAAGAATGTCATTAATGCAGGATTGGTTGTAGA
>CALRGS010000034.1 GCA_943357975.1 Candidatus Nomurabacteria bacterium
TAGAAAAAAATTTGTGGATAACTTTCAAAAAGTGAGTTAACACAAGCCTTAAATTATCCCCTGTTTTACAAGGGATTTTTTTTGTATTCAAAGCATTTTTTTTTCTAAAAAAGCTTTTACTTTTCCTTGTTACACCTTACAATAGCTACTACGTTAACAGCTTCATTTCTCGATTTCACCTATGCCCATTACCCTTATTAAAAAACGCAGTGGTTCCGTGGTCCCGTTTACTTCTGAACGTATTACGAACGCTATTCGCAAGGCTTACCAGGCTGAAGAGCGGTCTGTTTCTGAAACTGAGCTTGATAATCTTACCAAGCAGGTGGTTTTTGAACTTGAATATCGGTATGACATTCTGAATCAAGACGGCTCGATACCAACTGTTGAGAGCGTACAAGATATCGTCGAGCGTGTTATTGCCCAAAAAGGCGACTTTGGTGTTGCCAAGTCCTACATTTTGTATCGAGAACAGCGTAACAAGGAACGCCGCCGCGATATCTTTAAAAAACGGGTTCAGTTGAAGCCTTACGAATATCCGGAGCTTTACGATTATGTGAATGCTGTACGTCACTCGTACTGGATTCACACCGAATTTAATTTCGTTGGCGATGTACAAAATTTTAAAGTTAACGTTGATGATAAAGAACGCAATGTCATCCAGAATGCCATGCTTGCCATTGCTCAAATCGAGGTTGCTGTAAAAACATTCTGGGGCGATGTGTACAAGAAAATACCAAAACCAGAAATTGGTGCGGTCGGTGCGACCTTTGCAGAAAGTGAGGTACGCCATACGGATGCCTACGCACACCTTCTGGAGATATTGGGACTCAATGAGGCATTTAGAACGATTAACGAGGTGCCGGTATTGATTAAGCGCGTGCAGTATCTCGAGAAAGCGTTATCTAATTCTCGTAGTGAAGATAATCGGGATTACAGTCAATCTATTCTTCTCTTCTCGCTGTTCATTGAACACGTGTCACTCTTCTCGCAGTTCCTGATTATAATGTCCTTTAACAAGCACAAGAATCTATTCAAAGGCATCTCGAACGCTGTTGAAGCAACATCGAAAGAAGAACAGATTCACGGACTATTTGGGATTGATCTGATTAATCTGATCAAACAGGAACACCCTGAATGGTTCGATGTTGAATTTGAAAAAGTTGTAGTGAAATTATGTGAAGAAGCCTTTGAGTCAGAGCGAGAGGTAGTCGAATGGATCTTTGAAAAAGGAGAACTCGAATTTCTTTCAAAAGCAGTCGTCATCGAATTTATCAAGCAGAGATTTAACAATTCGCTTCAAAGTATAGGTATTGCCAAATTATTCGATACTGATGAAAATCTCCTCAAAGAATCTGATTGGTTTTATGATGAGGTAATTGGCACAAAGCACGGAGACTTCTTTAATAAAAAATCAATTAATTACAACAAGAAGAACAAGAGTATTACTAGTGATGATTTGTTCTAATACGTTTACTTTTTAATTTTTATCTTAATAACAAATCTACTATGTATTGGTTAAACGAAAACAGCAGAAAATTTTTAGCAAAAGGATATCTGATGGATGGCATTTCTGCCGAGGATCGTATTCGTGAAATTGCAAACCTTGCCGAAAAACATTTGGGCAAGCCTGGATTCGCGGACAAATTCTATGGCTACATGTCGCGTGGTTTCTATTCGCTCGCAACACCTATTTGGGCAAACTATGGACATTCTCGAGGACTTCCTATCAGTTGTTTTGGAAGTTATGTTGCGGATGACATGTCACGCATTTTGTTTACCCATGCTGAGGTAGGCATGATGACCAAGTATGGTGGTGGAACATCTGCGTATTTTGGTGATCTGCGTCCACGTGGGGCGGTTATTAAAGGCAACGGACACTCATCTGGCTCAGTGCATTTCATGGAACTTTTTGACGGGTTGATTAATATCGTGAGTCAGGGAACCGTCCGTCGCGGGCACTGCGCTCCATATCTTCCGGTAGAGCATGGGGATATCGAAGAATTTCTTAATATTGGAAAAGAGGGGCACCCTATCCAAGAGTCTACCTATGCGGTAACCGTAGGCGATCAATGGCTTCAGGAAATGATTGATGGTGATGAGGAAAAGCGTAAGATTTGGGCAAAAATTATTCAGCGTCGCACGGAAATCGGGTATCCCTATATTCTGTTCAGTGATACTGTGAATAATAATACTGTTGATGTATACAAAGATAAGGGTATGAAGATTTACGGCAGTAACTTGTGTTCTGAAATTTGTTTGCCAACCAATGATGAGCTTGCGTTCGTTTGCTGCCTCTCTTCAATTAACCTACGTCATTACAACGAATGGAAAGATACAGATGCTGTTGAAACACTTGCCATGTTCCTCGATACGGTATTGAGTGAGTTTATTGATCGCCTTGAAAGCCTCCGTGATAGCGAAGACAAGCAAAAGCAATCAGCGTTTTATTTCATGCAGCGTGCTCATAAATTTGCAAAGGAGCACCGGGCATTAGGTTTGGGGGTTTTGGGATGGCACACCTTCTTACAAGAAAGTAATATCCCCATGGAAAGTCCCGAGGCATCGCGGTTAAATGAAGAGATTTTTAAACTGATCAAGGAACGCGCATATAAAGCTTCGGAAGCTATGGCCAAGGATTACGGTGAGCCGGAAGTTCTCAAGGGCTACGGTCGTCGCAACACGACACTTCTTGCGATTGCACCAACAACATCCTCTGCGTTTATCTTGGGACAAGTGTCTCAGGGAATTGAGCCGTTAATGTCTAATGCATTCGTAAAAGATGTAGATAAAATGAAGGTGACTATTAAAAATCCAACACTCGATGCGCTGTTAACAGCGAAGGATAAAAATACCTCAGAAGTCTGGAATAGTATTCGCGATAATGATGGTTCGGTGCAGCACCTTACATTTCTTAGTGATCATGAAAAGAACGTATTTCGTACGTTCAGTGAAATCAACCAAAAGGTGATCATTGAGCAGGCGGCTACTCGTCAGCGATATATCGATCAATCGCAGTCGTTGAATATCATGATTGATCCGGATATTTCTGCAAAAGACCTGAACGCGTTGTACCTCTATGCATGGCAGAGTGGGGTGAAAACATTGTATTATCAGCACAGTATGAATGCGGCACAACAGTTCGGTCGCAAAAAACTACAAGAGGCTAGTGTTAAAAAGCCGAATGTAATGATTTTGTCGCAGGATAGTATTTGCGTTAATTGCGAGGGATAATAAGTGAAACAAACTAGTCCCATGCTTAAGTAGACTTGTCAAGTATCATGAAAAATGATAGCATTACAATGCTTCATCAAGTAATCGCTGGTTATCGCAAGATAGCTGGAGGAAAGTCCGAGCACTTGTCCCGCGGAGCCGCAAGGCGAAGTGGGAGAGCAGGGTAGCGGGTAACGCCCGTCTGGGTAATCCATGAGATGCGAGCAGAGACGTCTCGAGCGAAAGCGATGAGACGCCCCGCGGAGCCGCAAGGCGAAGTGGGGCGAATCCTATAGGTAACTATAGGGGTGAAACGGCTAAATTCTTACCTAGGTGCAAGGCCGTGCTTGCCCCGCGGAGCGCAAGCGAAGTGGGGTTGAGAGTGCCGCTTGAGGTGATAGGTAACTATCATCCCAGATAAATGATTACATAAACAGAACTCGGCTTATGGTGGAGCAACCAAAATCATAGAGGCACCCGAAAGGGTGCTTTTGTGTTTCGCCCGCCGATGAGGCGGGTACTGCTTGACTTTTAAACTCAATTATGCTAAGATACCTAGGTGAGTGAAGAGTTCCAATAGAAATCTTCAAAGAATTCAACAAACGTTCTCCATGAGACGCGCCGCAAGGCGTGTTTTGTGGTTTTGGAGAAGTTTGGTTGTGTGCTAGTATGAGCCAAACAAAACTTAAAATTATGGCTAGAAAACAAAATTCTGGCCATAAAAAGCCAGATCTTTTTAACGGGAAATACCCCAAAGAGGTTTCGGTAAAAACCGTAACCTATAAGCAAGACGCTTTCATTGAGCACCATCACACGTCATTTAACGCAATCATATTTCCTTTGGTAGTCTGGCTCGGTCGGCATGTACCGCTCCAGGAAAGGGAGTTATTTCCACAGGTTATAGAACAACGAAAGTTTGTAGTAACCGCCCTTATGAGAAATGTATTTGGTCTCTCAAAAAAAAGCGACAAGGTACTTATTTCATTTATTAAACATGAGGCCACAAAAATGTATCGCTTTGATGCACAAGGAAAACATGTTGGACACATGACTGCGTATGAACTAAGTGAGGTAATAAGGGTTGGATGTGAAGTTCTTTCCAAGAAGATGTCTGGGCAATCAATCGAACAAATTCGTGAGAACCTAATTAAAGACTTAGGTCAGTTTGGGACACCGCTACTGTTTTCAAAAGTAGCTCGCTACCTTTGGAATGGAAGGACTGATAAAATGTGGTATCCAAATGCTCATGATGAATTGATCAGATTACTGCCTGATGTTGAGCCTAAAATATTGTTTAATATTTTAGCAGGGACGAGTATGAACACAACGCTCCAGTCGAATATTAAATTGTTCTTCAGGGCTTTGGGGCAATACAAACATGGCACTAAAGTCACCGTTAAAATTCCTGGTATGAATCAAATGGTGGAGACTCAATTTAGAGGAATGTTCTCTGGTGCGGTGTACCAGCTATGGCATTTTTTTGAGCACGGTCGGCTTACAGGGCCAAAAATTTCAAGTTTTGCTAGTGCATTATCAGGAGATATTCTTGCGGTGGTTGTAGATATTTGGATCATGCGAGTGTTTGGTGTTGATAGGCAATACCGTGCTCGTACCATGGAAAAGAAAAGTAGATCTCCAACAAAGAAGATGTATGACGCTATTGAGTACTATGTTCGTAACACTGCTCCACTCCTTGGTTTGGAACCACGAGAGTTTCAAGCAATGGTATGGGGTGGGATAAGGACTGAAGAAACCGGTGGGGGAAATAAAAAAACCTACACTCATTTTGTAAGCGACTACTTGCATTGGAATGATTTGTTCATTGGAGAGCATCAGGTGTATGTGGGTTCGGATGGAATTCATTTCGGAGCCCAAGCATCGATAGACTACAAAGGACTCCTTAGATCAGGAATCTTTACTACGGAATGATTACGGCCCTCTTTTAAAAAGAGGGCCGTTTTTTGTTCCCATTGCCTATTTTTTAAAAACCTATATACTTCTCTCAAAAAATACAGATGAAAAAAAATCAATCACAGAGCAACTACACGAGTCTCGGGAGGTGTCAGGAATCCTTTGAGGATACGGCTTCTGAAAAGCTCACGTATTCGGCTCTGCCGATTGCTGTGTGCTTGGGGATGTCCTACAAAAATTGGCATTTAAAGAAATCAGTTCCTAAAAAAATTGCAGCCCTTGAAATCTATCGAGAAGCACTTCGAAACAACGAGATCCCGCTTGGGGCTTGGTCAGAAGAGCTTTTTGGATCAACTACGGAATCCTCGCATGCAGTCATACGAGCATTCATCACAACTCATGCACAACAAATTGTGCAGAATCCGCATCGGCTACTCTCTGGTGGAAACGGTCCAATAAGCCCGGTTACTTTTGCAGGAATTTTAATGGCAGGATTTATTATTCTGAACAAAAAAGTTCCCAATAAGCGTCACGTCTCACTTGCGGATCTGCAGCTATATTTGGATACATTACACAAAGAGATTCGCTCAAGTCATGTTGTTCGTTTTGTAAATGGTATTGGAAACAAAGACTGGTATGTACATGAGGATAAAAAACTCAAACAAATCATTCCTGATGACAAAGACCGAATGTTATTCAAACGATTCCTTGCTGTTACTGCAATGTTAAGCAGTGCGAATTCAAATGCAACTTTTGCAATCAAGGCTTTTGTTCAGTACAAGAGGGGTGTGCCATTCTCAGGATTCTTAGGAACCGTGATTAGTGCTTTGAATAAAATTGTTGAGGAAGGGTCCTATAGTAGTGATAGTACCAAGACAGTGAATTACACTGATGCGCTTCAGGGTGATACTGAAGGTGTTGCGGTGGATCGTTGGCTTACTCAACATTTTGGTGCGGCTCGTAGTTATAAATTCAAAGGAAGGGTTGCCTACCTTTCTCCTTCAGTTCCTCTTCAGCGAGCCATAATAAGCTATGTGCAAACCATTGCTTCTTATACTGGCTTACAACCAGTAGAGATCCATGCGATGATGTGGTTTGCAGAACGAACCCGAGCGAGGAACAAAACCGACCGAGGATATGCAACAACTCTCAGGAAAAAGCTTATGGAAACAATGTTTCCGCATCCTGAGTTTAATGTGTGATAAAATCCCGACTAAACAGTCGGGATTTTTTATTCCCTAGAAAGCCTTGACTTAATTTGATCTAGTTGGCCTTTTGGGCAAAAACACTCATTTAGTTTGACTTTGACTCCTAGACCCTATTTACTTGTGCCAGAAGTACTTCTTTTTATAACAATTTAAATACGTTTGATATGGACTCAAAAAAGAAAAAACCAGAGACATCTCAAGCCATGAGGTACTCTGAAGCTACAGTAGATTTTACTCACATTATTACTCTGCCCCAAATGAGAACAGAGTTTGATCCGCAAGCACTCCGGCAACTTGTAGACAGTATTGTAAAGTCGGGTGGATTAATAAATCCTCAGATCGTTACCAATCTTCCCGAAAAAGAGTTCTGGGAGTAC
>CALRGS010000035.1 GCA_943357975.1 Candidatus Nomurabacteria bacterium
GCAGATTGAAGAAACAGCTAAGGATATTATCAAGCGTGTAGATGAGCTTGGTAAGCATTTGAAATCATATGAGGATTATCATGGAAAGCTGGGTAATGCGCTAGGAACTACTATTAATCATTTCAATGCCTCGAACAAAGAGTTGAGAAAAATTGATAAGGATGTGATGCGCATTACAGGAACAGGTGTTGAAATTGAAACCCTTGAACTTGCAAAGCCAGAGCGTGATGAGGAATAATTTCCTACTTGACTCGAACTCAGTCTTCTTCAAGTCCCTCATTATAAATTTCCACTAAAAAAGTCCGGACTACTGGTCCGGACTTTTTATTGATTCAAGTAATGACTTAATTTTATTCTTAAATCATCGTGCTGTTTTGTAGCCTCCTCTTCTGCTTTTTTTCTCGATTTGATAAGGCCCTCACGGTCTTCACCAGGAGTGATTATGCCTTGTTCATTGAGAGATTCTACGATAGTTTCCATGCGAAGAATCATAGAGGCATTGTCCTTGAGTATAATATAGAGAATTTGGTCAGAGGCGGTCTGGTTTTTAGGAAGTGAATTGAGTAACCCCGCAATGAGTTCGAGTGTTTGTTCCAGGTCCATGGTGTGTTTTTTGCTACAATAGTATAAAAGTATAAACCTGTCAAACTATTTACAAAACTCAATAGAAATGCTATTTTACAAGGGTTCTTTTATCAGCCCGCTTCAGGTGCTTAACCCCTTTCCTTGATCGACTTTGTCACACAGTTATGGCGGAAAGCAGGTATCTGTCGCATTTTAAAAAACTATGAAAAAAGAATTAACAAAGAATTCTGTAACTCCATTCGTGGGGTCAGAAGATTCGACAACAATGCAAGACATTGTGTTGAATGAAACTATTAAGCCGTTGGAAATCGGTGAATTAGTAGAAGGTACCGTCCTTGCAATCGATAAGATGGAAATGTACGTAGAAATTCCTCTCTACGGAACAGGTATTATCTACGGTCGTGAATACATGAATGCCCGAGACATGATCAAGAACATCAACGTTGGTGATTCTATCAAGGGTAAAATTGTAGAGCGAGAAAACAATAACGGGTACATTGAATTGTCACTTAAGGAGGCTCGCCAGGCACTGGTTTGGTCTGATGCTGAAAAGGCAATGAAGTCTGAAGAAGTTCTCGAACTTGCTATCAAGGAAGCGAACAAGGGAGGACTTATTGTTGAGTGGCAAGGTATCGCAGGATTCCTTCCTGCTTCACAGCTTCGTGCGGATAATTATCCTCGCGTAGACGATGGAAACAAGGATGAAATTCTTAAGGAATTGAAAAAACTTGTTGGTAAAAAGCTCGCGCTTTCTATCATCGGAGTAAATCCAAAGGAAGGAAAACTTATTTTCAGTGAAAAAGGAAATACCAAAGAAGACAAGAAGGAAATGATTACAAAATATACGGTTGGTGATGAGCTTGATTGCGAAGTTACTGGAGTTGTAGATTTTGGAATCTTCCTCAAGGTTGAAAACGGCCTTGAAGGATTGGTTCACATTTCTGAAATTGACTGGTCATTGGTAGAAGATCCTCGAACCATGTACAAACTTGGTGATAAGGTGAAAGCTAAAGTGATTGAAATCAAGGATGGAAAGATTTCATTGTCTATCAAGGCATTGAAAGAAAATCCTTGGACACGTGTTGAAAAGAAATACAAGAAGGACGATGACGTTACGGGTGTGGTGATTAAGTTCAACAAACACGGAGCTCTCGTTTCTATCGAGGAAGGCGTTGCCGGACTCGTGCATGTTTCTGAATTTGGTGATGATAAGAAATTGAAGGAGGCACTTTCCCTCGGAAAGTCATACTCATTCAAGATTACCTTGTTTGATCCAAAGGAACACAAAATGACATTGTCATTTGTAAAATAACCACTAGAAAAGCCGGAAAAGTTTTTTAAAACTTTTCCGGCTTTTTGCTGGGACTTCTTTCCAGGAACCTAAACCTTCTTTTGAGTAATGGTCCAAACAAGATATTTCCCTGCAGGATGCGTTTGAGCTTCCGCAGATGATTCTTTTATTGAAAGACCTAGTGCTCGTAGTTCTCTTTTAGTATCAGAATAAAAGTTTCTTCTTCGTGATGAAAAGAGGCGGTCATCAGCCGGAAGTTTTTGAATACTTATCATGCTGATAATTCGAAAATCATTCTGGTCGGCATTTACCGAAGAAATAAATATTTTGTAAATGTGTGCAATAAGGATTGCTTTTTTGTGAAGTCTGATGATGTTTTTTTTATCAGAGAAACTAGTAAGGATGAGGCTCTTTTGGGCTATCATGGGCATTCGTTTTATTTGAGATTACAATAGCAGCTATATTCATATATGTCAAATCCTCCAATTACTTGCAAAGAATTTAGGTACGTGGTAAAAAAAGGAAAATAAAAACAATGGCTAAAGAAAAAACCGATAAGGAGCTCAAGAAGCCCTCTATCGAAGAAATTATGGAAGTAACTCGATTGCTCAGAACAATAGCTGATAGACATGCTTTGGGGGAAATCTCCAAAGATGATATTAACAAGCTGGCAAACAAAGCATCTCTGGTTCCGGTTGATTAAAAAGAAAAATACCAGGGAAACAAAAAAGCGATTTCGTCAGTATGGAATCGCTTTTTTATTTTTTCAAAAGTTTGATATGAGGATCATTGGAATTAAATTCAGTCATCGCAGCCTCTTTTCCTTCCGTTGCGATGGTGTGAAGTGCCAGCCCTACTCGCTTTGAAACCTCTGCAAGAGCTTCAAGTTCGGATGCTTCGAATTTTCCAAGGACATTTGGTTTTACAAGTTCTCCTGTTTCAAGGAGTTTTGAGATACCAATACGGATACGAATGAATTCCCTACTCCCGAGAGACATTTCGATAGACTTGATTCCGTTATGCCCCCCACTGCCCCGATCGAAAGAAATTTTAAATTTTCCAAGCGCTAAATCAATATCGTCGTAAATAACAATGACATGTTCTGGAAGGTAGTCTTTTTTATCTACGAAATATTGCACCGTTTCTCCTGAAAGGTTCATAAAGGTTGCAGGCTTAACCAGCAAGAAATTTCCCTCCTGTGCAGTACCTGCATTGGCATACGAATCTCTTCCCCATTCAAGGTTTGGATACATGCCGTCAATAACAATCCACCCCGCATTATGGCGAGTCTTTTCATATTCAGTTCCTGGATTCCCCAGTCCTACAATGAGGTAGTTCATAAATCTATAATAATTCGTCTCGTTTAGCATACAGATGAAATGCGAGATATGCAAGAATTACTAGGAGCACTACGCTCCCAAAAATAACGTACCATTTGTTCTGCTTCCAGATATCACCAATAGTTTTTGATTCTGCAACATGTTCGGTACTCCCTCCTTCCAGGAGGGAGTTAGAGGGAGGTTGTGTGGAGAGAGGTTGAAGGTCAGGCTCATCTATAAAAATTTCATCATCTGTAGCGGGCGCTGTATATTTGTAAGAATACCCTGTCACGATCTCCCTACTCGGATTTAAAAGGAGAATAGAATTCTTTGAAAGGGTGATCCCTAGCACCTTAGGCGACAAAGCTAAGGTTGCACCCTTTGCAAGAGTGGTATAGTTAGGAAAAATAAACTCTTGCCCACTTGATTGAATAATCCATCCATCAAGTGCAATTTCTTTACTTGCGCCATTTTTTAATTGCAAGCCATCAGTATTCGAGTATCCTAATATTTCAATATCACTCGGAACGATAGTAATAGTTTTCTTGTGAATAGTATCAGGTTGGTCACGAAAACGATCAGAGTAGTATTGCATGACGACTTGGTATGTTCCTGGGTAATAGTAAATATGATTACTAGTAATATTTTTCAAAAATTTATAAGACCCACCGTCACCCGTAGACCATTCAAATCTACCACTGATGAAGCCCCCACGGCTATTTTTGGTTACGGTTGCCCTCATGGGAATAGCCACCCCAGCCGTTCCAAAGTCTGGGATGATCATACGTGCTTTATAAATAGGATCGGGTTCCACTTTTTCAATTTTTTCCTTGGAGTCTTTAGTTGGCGTAGGGGGAGGAGTTGGATCTGGTGTAGGGTCAGGATCTGCCGTAGGGTCTGGATTAGGAGATGGGTCAGAATCGACCGATATCGTTTCAGAGCCTGGGGTTCCCACAGCAGTAATCCAATCAGTTCCGGATTTTTGCATCGTTTGTTTACTTGCAGTGTTACCCGCTGGCCACCCACCACTTGCGTCTAGAGACTCCTTGGTGACACCCGCAGCATCTTTCAATACCAACTGGTCATTAGTATTATTTAATCCACTTCCACCGAAAGTCCCCTTTTCATTACAGGTCCCCCCAAGTGGATCAGTAAGGGTTGTGGTTGCTCGACAGAGTAAATAATAAGTTCCTGCAGGAATAGTTCCTGTTGGAGAAAATAATGTAACCCCTCCCGCCTTGAACAATTTCCAACCCGTGAGACTAGTATCATCAGCTCCATCATTATAAAGCTCCACCCATTCCTCATATTGACTAGCACTAGTTCCCATCCACGCGATTTCGGTAATAGAAATTTCTGCGTAGACAAAAAATACTGGAACAATAATTCCTATCGCTACAAGGCCTGCTCTAATAATTTTTCTATAAAAAATGTTCTGTATCATACAGAACATTTTTATCATATCGAGATCAAGTCTTGATAAATTTTTTCTCAAGAAATTCTAAAGTTTTTATTCCAAGGCCTTGCGCAAAATATCTTCAGGTACCTCACGGACAGTTTGGGATTGGATATATGTTGGTGCAGGAGTTTGTTTTGGAATAGGTGCCTCAAAGATCTTTTCTTCCGTCGCTCGAACGGGTTCTGGTGTAGGCTCTATACTCACAGGCTTATGTTCCCTCCCTGCCATCGCCTTGGCTAGAGCTTCTTGGAGTGCGCTCTTCTTCTCTGGACTCGCGGCTCGGCTCAGTTCCTTCTTTTCAGATTTTACAAAAGGCATGATAACTGGCTTAGGTTTCATCACCTCTTCTTTTAGAGGAGGTCGCTCGTTGGAAGCGGCGGGTGGCGTTGGGGCAACGAGTTCCTTGGGTTGTAGTGCTGGAGGTGTTGCAACTACATTATCAAGCTTGCTCAATAAATCATTCAACGATGAAGACGTCTTCTGTACAACAGGTTTTGGTTGAGCAACAAAGGTTGGTTTAGCTGCAATGGGTCGTGGGGCTGGTTTTGTGGGCATCGGAATCATCACCGGAGGTGCTGTCCTTGGTCGTGTTGCGAATGCAGAGGATTTTGGACTAGTTACACTTTCACTTGAAATTACTTTTGCTCCATCGGTCTTGCCATATCCAAAGAATTCTTTGATAGAAGCTTCAACCTCAAGTCGTGGTCGCCCAAAATTCTTACGTGACCGATCAACAACCATGGTGCGCATCGAAGTTTGAAGCGGTGGAAGCATCTCAAGTGATTGTGCAGAAAACGGCTTTGACCCCATATTATCAATTTGAAGGGTGAGGAACATTTGTCGGAACGCAATGTTCTGAAGATCGTCCTGAGTAAATACGGGCGCAAATACTTTTTCCATAAATTCTGCGTCCAAAGTACCTACACGAAACGCAACCGTGGTTCCCATGTTTCCAAATACTGCATCACGAATGGTTTCTTCCATCTGTGCAATAAACTGGTTGGCAATAGTGAGGCAGAGTTTGTATTTTCGGGCCTCGGACAAAATACTTGCAAACGATTCGTTAGCAAAGTTTTGGAATTCATCTACGTAGAAATAGAATGGCGCTGTTTTTTCAAGAACTGGTTGAGAAAGTTCCGCGCGCGACATTGCAGCAAGGTAAATTTTTGTAATCAACATCGCTCCGAGGAGAGGTGCGTTTTGTTCTCCGATCATACCTTTTGAGAGGTTCATGATAATGATTTTTCGCTCATCCATCGCCTTACGGAAATCGAAGGTTGATTTTGGCTGACCAAGGATATTTCGAATTACTGGGTTCGTAGAAAATTGCCCTACCTTGTTAATAAGCGCAGCTACGGCTTCACTCCATCGCTTATCATCCCATTTCATGAGCTCATCCCAAGCATTTTTCACGGCCGAGTCGGTCACACTAGCCACTACGCGCTTCCGGAAGTCTTTGTCGGTGAGCATACGGTTGATACTCAAAACAGTCGAATCTGGGAATTCGAGGAGTGACATCATTACGGTATTCAAAATATATTCCATTCGTCCCGAGAATGCGTCTGGCCACACCTTTTTAAACACGGACATAAGTCCATCAGAGACAAGGTGGCGTTTTTCTGGTCCTGGGTCTTCGAGTGGGTTGAATGCAAGGGGGTAATCGAAATCTGATGGATCAAAATAGATCACATCGTCGAGTCGCCATTCTGGAATATAATCAAGGAGTTTTGAGGCTGATCCTCCGTGTGGGTCGATAAATGCGACACCATGACCATTTTGGATGTCTTGCACAATCATGTTTTCCAAGAAGGTAGATTTACCAGTTCCTGTTTTTCCGATGATGTACATGTGCTTCGTTCGATCTCTTGGTTTAATGCCAAATTTCGTAAGCTTGTTACGATGATCCACCCGCCCCAAGTATGTGATTATGTCTTGAGCATCCATATTGAGGGAATTATACCATAGATT
>CALRGS010000036.1 GCA_943357975.1 Candidatus Nomurabacteria bacterium
ATGGTAAGTCCAAGGTCTTCACGGTCAATTGCGATACGCTCTAGTGTTCCCTGCATAATTTGTTCTGCAAAGAAACCAAGTTGCTCAGACTTAGAATTTTCTTCTGAGCGTTTTGCAACCTCTTTAAATGCTGCCGCCTTCATCATGTCTTTGTCGTCATAGGTCGTCGCGAATTCAGTTGCAAGGACATGGTTGAGTTTTGTTGTCACGATGTCACGAGTGTGAGCAGTGGTTGCTTCCCGTACTAATTTTTTACCTACAGGCGTAGATTCAAGCTCTGCAGGAAATGCATAGTTCCCTCCCCAGTGGCGACTCGCCACAAATTCTCCAGCAGTTCCACGAGCGTCTCCTGACATGAAACGCTTTTTAAATTTGTCGTAAGTTACCTTGTTCCCAGTGAGGATGCTATTCCATTTTTTGGTAAGAGCTTCTTGTTCCTGAGCAAGAATCGTTGGAAGTTCTTCTAAAATGGCTGGATCAATAGTGGTTTTATATTCACCAAGAAATTCCTCGATATCATGTTCAAGTTTCTTTGTAATAACCTCATGACCAGGTACTGTCTCAGGAATTGATCCAGGCCTTGGTTGTGGGGCCGCCTCGGGTCCTTTGTTCATAGATAGCATAGAGATACTTTATATGAATAACAAAAAAAGTGCCATCCCCGAGCGGAGATGGCACAGACACAAGAAGAGGAGAGAAGGTTTGTTCTTAATAAGATTATAGGCGCATGACTTATTATTGTCAATACATTATAATAACCTTAATGAACGCAGATGCCCAAAAAAACTATTTCGAGATTGCTTACCGCACAGGTTCTGATGTGTGGACGCATATTCCCTATCACCAAGCTGCATTACGCATGATGCCGCCCTTACCCACAGATTCATTTGTGCTTGATGTCGGTGCGGGCCGTGGTGTCTGGCTTATGAAATTAGTCCAGGAGGGCTACAGGGTTATTGGTATCGACTATGTAAACGATGCGGTACGACTTGGAAATCGAGATATTAAGTTACACAACATGGCAGACAAGGCACGATTTATCCTTGGTGATGTTCGCGATATTCCTCTGGCTGATCAAGTATTTGATGCCGTGACCGATATTGGTGTTTTACAACACCTTGATATGCACGACTGGAGTCAGTATGTTTCAGAAATAAAGCGAGTAATGAAACCGGGCGGCTACATATTAAATATTTCTCTTTCAAAAGAAACACCTCGATTCCTAGGCTTCAAGCCTAAAAATAGAGAAGAGTCGCTTTTTGAGAAGTTTGGTGTGTCGTATTATTTTTTCACAAATGCTGAAATTCGAGATTTGTTTACAGAACAAGGCTTTGTACTCCTTGAACAGCGTATTGAAACATTTGATGCTAAAACTGATCCGAGTGATTCCTTGTCCTTAGTATTCTCATTGTTTAAGCTGAATTAACACTCAAACAGAAACCCCTTCTTTTAGAGGGGGTGACACGAGCTTGCGAGTGACGGGGGCGTTGGGTGTGTTAAACTACTCCATATGAAATTACTTAGTTGGAACGTAAACGGAATACGCGCTGTGCACAAGAAAAATTTGTTTGCACCGTTAATCGAGCAGGAAAAACCTGATGTAATTTGCCTCCAAGAAACAAAAGCCCTGCAGCATGAATCCCCTATTGATCTCCCAGATTATGATGAGTATTGGAACTCGGCTCAGAAAAAAGGCTACAGCGGCACCGCTATTTTTACGAAAGAAAAACCAATCGAGGCAATCAACGATTTCCCTGAATCGATTACTAAAAAATACAAACTTACTGATCAGTATGGTGACCCAAACACAGAAGGGCGTGTGATTGCAATAGAACTCAAGAAATGTTTTGTGGTAACGGTGTACACCCCAAATTCTAAGGGTGACTTGTCACGCATTCCCCTGCGACATAAAAACTGGGATCCTGCATTCCTTGAATACATGAAAATGCTTGAAGAGAAAAAGCCGGTGGTATTCTGTGGAGACCTCAATGTTGCACATACCGAGGATGACCTCGCGAATCCAAAAGCAAATACGAATACTCACGGGTTTACAAGAGAAGAACGCTCTGGGGTTGATGCGATGATCGAACAAGGATTTGTAGATACCTTTCGATTGTTTACTCAAGGGAATGGAAACTATAGCTGGTGGAGCAATTTCGCAAACTCGCGTGCACGGAATATCGGCTGGAGGATTGATTATTGGTTTGTGTCGGATGCGCTCAAGAAGAAGGTTAAAAATTCGCGCATACTTCCCGACCATATGGGATCGGATCATGCACCAGTAGTGTTGGAAATAGATTTGTAGATAAAAAGAAAACGGAAACCAGCATCGCGCAGGTTTCCGTTTTTTGTTTTTACTCGAATAGGAAGAATTCTGGAACTTTCTTTTTATTAACCAGAATACTTTCCAAGAGTGGTCTTACACCATTAGTTGTCCGAGTAAGCCAAAGCTTATCTGTTGGAGAAAGTGGTGTACGAGCAACACCGAGCACTGTTTCAGGGTTTTCCAATAAGGCAACATTTTCTTCAAAAAATTCTCTGCACTCCGAAAGTCTCGGAGCGGTTAATTGGAAATGTCTGGCTTGAGGGCCAGAGCTCCTATCTTCAGGGTAATACTGAGCTAGAAGATTCCGATAGGATTCCTCGAAGGGTTCTAGTTTTTTAGCACTATTAATAATAGGCTTAACAACAATGTGTTTTGTAAGATATTTCTTCACGATTTAAATTAAAGGGGGTTTAGAAAAAAGTTCAAATACACAATAACACAAACTGATGGAAAAGCAATATCTCTCCCCCAATCTCATCCGTTTCATCTAAAACCATGAATATTCCCAAAAGGCAATAGATGTGTTATAGTATGGACATATGGAACGACCAGAATTATTACGACAATACGATCGATTTATTGACCAAGTCCGAACAGAAGTAAAAGACCTCTATTGGCTCTATAACTTCTTTTTCTTTATTGACTCAGCAATGGTAGGTGGAATATTCTTTGGCAAGTTAACAGTAATGTACAGTGGATGGATCGAGATCATTGGAGTCCTCCTGTCCCTCTACTGGCTCAATATTATTCGAAAGCAGCGATTATGGCGTAATGATTGGGTAGAAAAAATTCAAGAAGTCGAAACGCGATTAGGATACGAGAACGATATCTGGATGTGGAAGTATAAAGGCGGTTCAAAGAAAACATTTCACGAGTATATTCTCGGCAAGCGTGGATTATGGGATTGGTTGTATCTCCTCCCAATTGGGTTTATAACGGTTTGGATAGTACTCCTTGTAGGGTAACATAAAAAACCCTGAGCTTGTCGAAGGGTTTTTTTATGTTACTTCCCCATCTAACCTCTTCGCTGCCTGCCCGTGAAACATGAGCAAGTCTTCCATGGATTTCCATGGATTGTTCATTTGATAGTAATTCCAAATAGGTTGGTTGAGTAATCATAACGTATTATTTTCCTTTTGATTTCCCTGCCACATGATGTTTCACGTGCAGCTTCTCGACTTCTTGTTCCTCCAACTCCTCCTTCTTCTCCTTCCCTGCTTCACCAAGCCTCAAGAGCTCAGTATCGGACAACTCCTCAAGTTGTTTCACACGAAGAGAAAGATTTTCTACGGTGTTCTTACTTGGGTCTTCCAATACTTCCTCAAGGAGTGCGTGCAGTATCCATCCCATGCGTCGTCCTGGTTTCACACCAAGGTCTTTCATTAAATAATTTCCATCGATAGCAAGCTGTGAAACAGAGATTGGATCACGGAGCGCCTCCTCGATCATTGCGAAATATTTTCGTAAACGAAAAGGTGCTTCAGATTTTGCCATACCTACGCGATCACATTCACGTACGGTCATGAGAGTCCAAATATTTTCTACACCAACCTTCTGAATAATTCTACGCACTGCTGATAAAGTAATTTGTTCAGTATCAGAGAAGAACATGTGATTACGCACCAGTTTCACGACCATGTCCGTGTCAGCCTTTGGAAACTTCATGCGGTTCATAATTTTTTCTGCCATACGCGCACCAACAACTTCGTGTCCGTAGAACGTATAGGCCTTCTTGTGCCCAGGACGTCGTGTTCTCGGTTTCCCAATATCGTGAAACAGTGCAGAAAGTTTCACGTGGAACGAATAGTTTTTATCTGCCGCATGTTGGCATGCATGGAGCAAGTGTTCAAACACGTCATATTTATGTACTCCTCCCTGTTCACACCCAACCCCTTCAAGTAATTCTGGAATCACATATTCCATGAGTCCTAGCTGCACCATGAAACCAATTCCAACAATAGGGTTTGGCGAATTAATAATTTTTATAAACTCATCACGAATACGCTCCTGTGAAACCTTTTTCAAGAGCTCTTTATTTTTTTCAATACCAAGGAGTGTTTCATGTGAAACACTAAACCCAAGCTGTGCTGCGAATCGTACGGCTCGCATCATGCGCAAGGCGTCTTCACTAAATCGTTCATTCGCATCCCCTACGGTATTAATAGTCTTGCTCTCAATATCAGCAAGTCCGTTATAGAGATCAATAACTCCATCAATACTCCCTCTAAAAGAGGGAGATTCCTGGCAGTACGCAAGTGCGTTCATGGTGAAGTCGCGACGCATAAGGTCGTCCTCAAGCTTGTCAGCGAATGAAACCTGGTCAGGATGGCGGGCATCTGAATAAGTCGTTTCACGGCGATAAGGAGTAATCTCGATTTGTCGGGTTGGCGAATCAAGAGGTTCGTCTTCAAAGATAACCATTACAGTTCCAAAGGTATTTTCATATACTACCTTAGTAGGGTTCGAACCCTCTCCACGATAGTGGAGAGGGTGGGCAGCGTCAGCTGGCCGGGTGAGGATGGTAAATAGCTCAACAATCTGCCCCGGTTTTGCGTTAGTCGTCACGTCAAAGTCTTTTGGTGACTTCCCCATTATCAAGTCTCGTACACATCCACCAACAAGAAACGCCTCAAATCCCCCATCTCGCAAGATGTTAGTTACACGTGAAACGTTAGTTGGAATATTAAATTGATCAATAGTGTGTTTCATGTGAAACGTTTGTGCACCCGCTAGGACTCGAACCTAGAACGACAGTTCCGAAGACTGTAGTGATATCCGTTTCACTACGGGTGCAATACATGACACTATACATTATTTCCTTAAAAAATCAATTGAATATAGAACTAATATCGGATATACTGTCAAACACGCGGCCATGGTTTAGTGGTAGAACACGTCCTTGCCAAGGATGAGATGGGAGTCCGATTCTCCCTGGCCGCACCACTTCGCAAGATGCTTCGCAGTGCAAGCATAAAAAAAGATTCATAAACGACACTGTTTGTTCAAAACGACATCAAAACGACATTTATAAGATCAAAACGACATTCAAAACGACATTGTTCAAAACGACAATGTCGTTTTGAATTGAATAAAATACCCAATACTGTGGATAACTATGGGGGAAAAGGGTATAACTATGTCTTTTTGGTGTCGTTTAGAAATGTCGTTTTGAATACAAAATGTCGTTTAGAAATGTCGTTTTGATTTAATCCTTATTCTATAAGGGTTTCAAAACGACATTGGGAAGCTCAAAGATTTCTTGAGAAATAATTTATCTAGAATTGATCTCAATCTGCTAAGCTTGTTTCACCCGCCAGCAGGCGGATTAAAGACATGAAACGTTTTACATCAGAAACACAGCAAATAGGAGAGTTGGGTGAACATATTGCCTGTAAATACCTTATAAAACAAGGGTTTTCTATTATGGAACGGAATTATACTAAGAAAATAGGGGAAGTAGATATTATTTGTAAGAAGCAAGGAGTTATTCATTTTATTGAGGTTAAAACCATTGTTACACGTGTAACAGGGGTAGATGTTTCACGTGAAACGTCTAAAAGTAGGGAATTGTACAACCCGTTCGATAATATTACTCGCCATAAACTAAAGAAGATTTCTCGAACTATTGAGTGGTATTTGGCAGAAAGGCATGTTTCACGTGAAACACCCCTACAAATTGATGCGATTGCTGTCGTTTTGAATTACAATACACGGATTGCAAGTGTCAATGTTTTGTGGAAAGTCATTGCATAATTTTTTAGTTATGTTATATTAAGTTCCATTTTGTTCACTTAAACCCCATAGCAAATGGCAAAAAACAATCCCACAGCAGCAGCCAAGAAGTTATTTCTGGCAATTACGAAGAGTATTGAAGTAGAATTACTTAAACCTGAGGTTTCAGGCCCTACCGGTAATGATAAGCAGTTTAAAGCCTTTCTTTATGCAGTAAAATCAGTTATTTCACACGTAGAAGAAGGAACCCTGCTATTTGCCGTAGATTCTGATAGGTCGTTTACTGCAGCTAGTTTAGCAAGAATAAACAGAAAAAGAGTTCTTGAAAAAGAAAGAGCCACTTTTACTTCAAATATGGATTCTTTAATAACTGCGTATGTAGCAGGTGTTAAAAACTCATCAAAAGAGGCAGATACTATCGAAAACACTACGGTTCAAACTATTGAGGTGCTCTGCACGGTTTTTAGAAAAAGAGGACTCGTGTCGGATTCATGCTTGAAGCGCTTTGAGTTGGCTGTTTCAAGCCAAACCGCAACAGC
>CALRGS010000037.1 GCA_943357975.1 Candidatus Nomurabacteria bacterium
CATAAATTTATTATACTCTTTTCCATAATATTTAATAAACTTCCTGTTGATAACATTTTTCGCAGTAAATAAAAAACTTTTTCTGGATTTTTAACTTGCTTTGCAAAACTCGCACCTTATTTCTAATTTCCACAATCTCTCTTGGGTGACCCTACGCGGAATCGAACCGCGATTCCATCCTTGAGAAGGATGTGTCCTAACCGTTAGACGATAGGGCCCTGCTTCGCTCCTTGTTACACAGGAGCTACGCAGGGCGCAGCCCTCATGGGAATGAGGAGGAAAGTATCAAGATTATACTGAAATTTCAAGATTTTTCAAGTAGATGAGGTTGTGATATTTATAATCAAGATGCTATAATAAGCCTCATGATTCGATTTGAAAATGTAACTAAACACTATGATGATGAGCCAGAAGGTTCTGTTGAAAAAGTAAATCTCTCTATTCACGCAGGGGAATTTGTTTCTATTGTGGGACACTCAGGAGCAGGAAAGTCCACCTTGATTCGATTGCTTATGGGTGAAATTAAACCCACCTCGGGAAACATCTGGTTTGATGATTTTGATGTAGATGCATTGAGCTCATCCGAGCTCCCTGCGTTCCGACGACGTATTGGGGTAGTATTTCAGGATTTTCGACTTCTGCCTAATCGAACCGCTTTTGAAAATGTAGCGTTCGCTATGGAAGCAGCAGGGAAGACGGATGATGAGATCGTGTCTGATGTGCCGCACGCGCTTGACCTCGTAGGATTGGGCCATAAGGCGCGTAGTTTTCCAAGAGAAATGTCAGGAGGAGAGCGTCAACGCCTTGCCATTGCACGTGCGATTATTAATCAACCCGAAGTCATCCTTGCCGATGAACCAACAGGAAACCTTGATCCGCAGTCAACCTATGAAATTGTGCAAATCTTGAAGAAGATTAATGATCTCGGGACTACGATAATTCTCACGACGCACAACAAAGGGATTATAGATGCATTAGGAAAACGAGTCGTTACTATCGAGAAAGGAAAGGTTGTGCGGGATGATAAGCATGGGAAGCATTCGATGTAATAACTATTCATTTAAACTCTTATGTCACTACAAACAGATTCAAAAAGAATAATTCGTTGGGGGTTGATTAATTTCTATCGAAACACGGTGGTTTCGATCGCGTCAATTTTGATGATGACCGTAACCCTTACCGTAATTGGTATTACTATTTTCCTGAACGCGGTGCTTGGTTTTTCGCTTGTGCAAATGCAATCAAAAGTGGACGTGAATGTATATTTCTATCCGAAAGTTTCAGAATCGCAAATTATGGACGTGAAGGATATGCTTAAAAACCTCCCAGAGGTTGCAAGCGTAGAGTATGTAACTGAGGATCAGGCACTTGCTGACTTCCGCGCACGACACTCGAGTGACTACCTTACCCTGCAGGCCCTTGATGAGTTGGGAACCAACCCATTAGGTGCGACATTGAATATTCGCGCTAAAGAAGCGGGTCAGTATGAATCTATTGCAAAGACGTTAGATAATAATTCAAGCCTTACTTCAGGAAGTAGTCCAATTATTGAAAAAGTAAACTATGCACAGAACAAGGAGATCATAGGACGCCTTACTACCATCATGCATTCAGTGAAGACGCTCGGGTTTGCGATTACACTATTCTTTATTTTTATTTCGCTTCTGATTACCTTTAATACTATTCGCCTTGCTATTTATATGGCACGTGACGAGATTGCAAATATGAGAATGGTGGGTGCAGAGAATAAATATATTCAAGGACCGTTTATGATTGAAGGATTGGTGTATGGATTAGTTTCCTCGGTGATTACCTTGGTTCTATTCTATCCGTTGACGTTGTGGCTTACCAAGACTACGCAGGCATTCTTCGGGGGATTGAGTTTGTTGCAGTATTACGGAGACAATTTCTTGCAATTCTTTGCAATCCTCGTGGTATCCGGAGTGTTACTGGGGATGATCTCTGCATGGTTTGCGATCAGGAAGTATTTGAGGAAGTAGAATAAAAACCAAACAAATAAAATACTCCCCAAGGGAGTATTTTATTTGTTGCTGCCGATCAGGGACTCGAACCCCAATACCATGCTCCAGAGGCATGTGTCCTACCATTAGACGAATCGGCACTATTTTATAGCTTGTAAACTATAGCAATTTTTGCGAAAAAAGCAATTTTGTGGTATGGTGACGGAAACTTAAAACTAAGCACCATGAAAAACATTGTATTTCTTGTACTACTGACCTGCTCTTCATTTACGCTTTCTGCTGGGAATAAAAACCATGTCAAAAAATTTTGTATGAAACTCGGTGCTTACCGACAATTATTTTATCTAGAATGCGCACGACATGCCACCGGTGATACCTATATCATGGAGAGATCAGTTGACTCTGTGGGTATCGTGGTAAAAATAGTTGGTACACGCAAAGGGGATGAGTTCGATATTATTGTCATGCTCAATGACAGCACCCGCAAACTTATCATGGAACAGGCATTTTCCATGAGCGGATTCCGTAATGAGGAACAGCGCTACGACACTTGGTTTGCTTCTTGGAAGAGGGACGAATTGAACAAATTCATCAAAGAGTATTTTGGAATTATCATCAAACCAAGAAGGCAGTTTATTAAAGAACAGCGGATCCTACAGCTTTCAAAAGGCTCCTTGCAAGGGGCCTTTTTTGTTGGACAAAGAAGAAAAAATATGGTAGTTTATACATCATGACTCACGACTTCTATATCTATGGCCGCAATGCCATCTTGGAACAACTCCAAAACAATCCAAAAAACCTCAAGCGTATTATCATTAAAGATGGCCTTAAAGACCGTGCATTCGAGGAAATTCGAAAACTTGCTCAGGCGAATCGTATTCCTGTGGAATCAGCCGATGAAAAAACAATTGTAAAACTCCTCAAGGATGAAGTTTCTCACCAAGGAATCATTGCCTTGTCTAAGCCTTTTAATTACACCAATTTTGATGAATGGACCGCGACTATTAATGAGGCAGCATTACCAACCGTCTTGATCCTTGATCATATTCAAGACGTTTCAAACCTCGGGGCGATTATTCGAAGTGCAACCGCTGCGGGTGTTGATGCGATTATTGTTGCTGAATTGAATCAGGCACCTGTTACGAGTGCGGTGTACAAAACCTCTGCAGGAACGGTTGGAATTATTCCCGTGATCCAAGTAGGGAACTTGAACCAGATTATTGAAAAACTGAAGAAGAAAGGATTTTGGGTGGTTGGCCTTGGAATGGGTGGAGAGACTGATGTGTGGGGATATAAATTTGATACTCCGACAGCCATTGTTATTGGTGGAGAGGGGGATGGAATGCGAGAAAAAACAGGTGAACATTGTGATGTGATTTTGTCTATTCCTATGCAGAATGGAGTAGAATCATTGAACGCTTCGGTTACGAGCGCGATTGTGTGTTACGAGATTATGCGTCAGCGAAAGGGGTAACCACCCCCGCACGCTTCGCGTGTCGACCCCTCCTATAAATAGGAGGGGATTTTCGAACCGTGCCAAATCTATAATTTTGTGTATACTAGGCCTATGAAAAAGATTTTATTATCAGGCATTCAGCCTACAGGAGCACCCCATATTGGAAATTATTTCGGAATGATGAAGCAGGTGGTTGCTGCTCAAGACGAGTATGAGGTTTATGGAATGATTGTAAATTATCACGCCCTCACAACGGTTCAAAATAAAAAGGAATTAGAGGAAAATACAAGAAATGTAGCATTAGATTTCTTGGCTATTGGCGTTGATCCAGAAAAAATGGTTTTGTTCAAACAATCAGATGTTCCGGAGCACACAGAACTTACCTGGATTTTTAATTGTTTAGTAACGATGCCCTGGCTATCACGTGCTCATGCATTTAAGGATAAGTCTGAAAATGGAATTGAGGCAAGTGTAGGACTCTTTGATTACCCGGTTCTCATGGCTGCTGATATTCTCCTCTATGACACACAAGTTGTCCCTGTGGGTGAAGACCAGCGACAGCATGTAGAAATGGCTCGTGAAATTGCGAGAAAATTTAATACGAACTACGGAGAAACTTTTGTTGAACCGAAAGAAGTTATCAAGGAAGATGTTGGTACGGTTCCGGGAACTGATGGACGTAAAATGTCTAAGTCATACAAAAATACCATCCCACTCTTTGGGACAGATGAAGAAATTACCAAAGCAGTTATGGGAATCGTAACGGACTCAGGATCTGATGTTCCTATGAATGTGTACGCAATTCATAAACTGTTCAAGTCTGAAGCAGAGCTCGTTCCTATTTATGATGAGCACAAAGGAAAATATAAAGCACTTAAGGACGCACTCCTTGCAGATATTCTTGCATTCGTAACGCCTTTGCGTGAACGCCGTGCGTATTATGAATCGAAGCCAGAATTAGTTGCAGAGATCCTTACAAAGGGGGCAGCTCAGGCGAAAGGGAAGGCAGAGGCGAAGATGAAGGTGGTGAGGGAGAGAGTTGGGCTGTAGAAAGATTTAAAAAATTTCCCGTAAGGGAAATTTTTTGTGATACAATAATTCAATATGGCAAAGCTTCCAAACATTATTGAGAAAGATCGATCGTTGTGGGAGGTGTTAAGGTTTGTATTTATTGAATCCCTTCGAGGATCGAAGAAGTATTCGAGATTGTGCTATTGGATGGCGGGAGTGAATGCCATTTTTGCTTTTGCAGAATTTGGAGCTGTTGCACTTATTGTGAATGAGTTCACTGTAAATGGTGTTGCACAAGCGCGTACAGAGATAATCGTTTATGGTTTGGTTCTTATGGGTATTTCACACTTCGCACCAGAAGTTGTAGGGATGTTTATTCAGTATATAAGGAAGACTCAGTATAATGAACTCGCTCGTCATTTTCAGTCACTTATTTTTAAAAAAATGGACGAGATTGATATTGGAACGATTGAGCAACCAGAGTTTCAAAATATGTTTAGTTTTGTAAATCGACGATCTTGGAATTCTTCATTCAATATGATTGCGTCAATTAGTGATAGTATTACCCGCTTAGTGGCCCTTACTATTTCAACCATTGCGCTCATCTCGATTACTCCAATAGGGGCACTCGTCGTCTTCATAGGCGCACTACCCACGTATTTTATAGAACGAAAAAATGCACTCTTATCAAACAGTCTCCAGAAAGAACAAGCCGAAATGTGGAGAATATGGGGTATTAAAATAAGCCCGCTATACCATAAGGATGATCTTACCGAGCTTAAGAATTTTAAACTGGTAGAAATTTTCAGAAAAAAATATATTGCAAGTGTTGTATTTCTCGATGAGAAAATAAGGCTTATAAATAAAAAGTACTTTCTGAGTGACTCTGGTTCACAAGTACTCCTTACTGCAACTTTTATAGTAGTATTTGGCTTACTGATTCGAGGGGTATATCAAAGCACTATATCAATAGGATTGCTTGTTTTTAGTGTGGCTATTCTTACTCGATTCCAGGCTTCGCTCAATGCACTCTTTAATATTTTTGGGAAAATGGTAGAAGATAAAAAAACAGTGAGTTCATTTATGGACCTCCTCGAAATGGAGCCTTTGGTTAAGTCTGGTAGCCTGGATATACATGGTGAAGAATTTAGAACCCTTGAAATTAAAAAAGTTTCGTTTACTTACCCTGGAGCAACACGTCCGGTTCTTAATAACATGTCACTGGTTATTAATCATACGGATAGTTTGGCCATTGTAGGGCTTAATGGAGCAGGGAAGACGACATTAATTAAGTTACTGACTCGTGTATATGATCCAACGAAAGGAAAAATTTTAGTGAACGGAATTGATTTGAAAGAATATGATCTGAAGGCTTGGAAAAAGTGCTTAGGAATTTTATTACAGGAATATAATATTTACAGCGAGGAAACTATTGCAGAAAATATTATGCTCGGAGACACCTCGAAGCATGATCAGTTAGTTGTTGAGGCGGTTGCCAAGGAAACAACGGCCGATGTGTTTATTCAAGAACTTCCACAAAAATATCAACAACGTGTAGGGACGGAATTTCAAGGGGGTGTTGAACTCTCAAAAGGTCAGAAGCAAAAATTGGCATTGTCGCGTGTGTTGTATCGCAATGCTCCAATTATCGTCCTCGATGAACCAACGGCTGCGATTGACGCCTTGTCAGAAGATTATATATTCAAGGCACTTCGTAATAATCACAAACACCAAACACGGGTTATTATTTCCCATAAGTTTTCTAACGTGCGTGATGCCGATAAAATTATTTTGATCGAGCATGGAAAAATTATTGAGCAAGGAAATCATGATGAGTTGATGGGTATTGAGACAGGGAAGTATAAGGAGTTATTTAATCTACAAGCTGAAGGGTATCAGGACAAACCAAAACGAAAGACACGCACAAAAAAAGCGGAAGAGTAGTCTTCCGCTTTTGCATCTTTGGGGTAGCCGTTAATCTTAGCTATGCAACGGTTTTCTTTGGTGAGTTTTCATGTGCCCATTGCATACGGTCAGCCATTGTTCTAATTTTTAGTAGTTCTTTGCGCTGAGCT
>CALRGS010000038.1 GCA_943357975.1 Candidatus Nomurabacteria bacterium
AAATCACTAGTAATTGTAAACAGTGTTTCTTCCTGCCCTTGATTTGCGGTGAACTGAATTCCAAAGGGTAATCCATTCGTATCACTTCCCGATGGAATAGTGATCGCAGGCATATGGGTCAAGTTAGCACTGATGGTAAAAATATCTGCAAGGTACATAGACAAGGGATCTTTCTTTGCTCCGAATGTAAATGCTGTTGTCGGTGTTGTAGGTGTAAGGACTACATCTACGCCAGATTCAAACACTTTTTCAAAATCTTTTTTGATCAACTCTCGTACCTTGAGCGCCTTGTTGTAATAGGCATCATAGTACCCTGCTGATAATACATAGGTCCCGAGGAGAATACGTCTTCGAGGCTCTACTCCAAATCCTCCTCGACGAGTTTTCAAATAAGTTTCAAGGAGGTCTTTACCAGTATCTCGAAATCCATACTTCATACCATCATACCGTGATAGGTTTGAAGAAACTTCCGCCGGCATCACAATGTAATACACGGCAAGTCCTAGGTGTGCATTTGGTAATTCAATATCACGAATTTCATATCCTGCATTTTTCAATATTTCAAGCGATACTTCAAAATTCTTTTTTACTTCTGGACTAATTCCTTCCATTTCAACAAAGGCTCGCGGTACTCCGACTGTCCTCACCCGGTTCTGCTGCGCAGAACCACCCTCTCCACTAGCGTGGAGAGGGTTTCCGGACAATTGCTTTCTTACTTCATCAGTAAGACTTGTCGCATCCATGGTGTCGTATCCAGAAATCGTTTCAAAAACAATTTGTGCATCACGAACATTTTTCCCGAATGGACCAATTTGATCAAGTGAGCTTCCCATGGCAATAGCCCCATGACGTGAAGTGGATCCGTACGTTGGATACATTCCTACTACCCCACAAAATGATGCCGGCTGACGCACAGAACCTCCTGTGTCAGTTCCTAGGGCAAACAGGCACATGTCTGCAGCAACAGCAGTGGCTGATCCTCCTGAAGACCCTCCGGGAACTCGTGTGGGATCAATAGGGTTTTTTGTAGGACCATAGTAAGAGGACTCTGTTGATGAACCCATCGCCGCATCATCCATATTGGTTCGTCCGATACAAATAGCTCCAGCTGTATTAAGTTTTTCAATCACCGTCGCGCTATACGCAGCGGTATAATTTTCGAGCATGTGTGAACCTGCACTTGCAATATGTCCTTTGTATAAAATATTATCCTTAATTCCATAAGGGATTCCACATAACAAATGTGCATTTCCTGCATCAATTAGAGCCTGTGCGTGTGTAATTTGTTTTTCAAATCCCTCATCCCATTCCCTAGCCCCTTCCCCAAGGGAAGAGGAACCATCAAAAAATTCAATGAATGCGTTTAGCTCTGGATTTTTTGATTTTGCATGTTCAAGGTACGCAGAAACCAGTTCATTTACAGAAATTTCTTTGGATACTAACATCGTGTGAGCTTTTTCAATGGTGAGGCTTTTGAGATCAATCATATACTAGAGAATTTTAGGTACCTTATAAAATCCGTCCTGTGATGCAGGGGCGTCAGCGAGTAATGATTCGATGTACTGACCAGATTCATGAGGATTTTCATCAAGGCGAAAACTGTTGATTTGCAAGGGTGCACTATCAACACTTGAAACATCCACATTATTAATTTGGTCTACATAGCCGAGGATTGATTCGAGGTCTTGGGCGTATTGAGCCACATCTTCATCTGTGACTTCAATACGTGCCAAATGGGCCAATTTCTTAATTTCATCTGCGGTAATCATGCCAACATCCTAGCATTTTATCCCAAACTTGTCGAAGTGAATTTTTGGTCTTTTTGCACAAAAAAGCCCGCTGGTTAGCGGGCTTCATAAATCATAGTCTGTTTCCAGAGTAGTGTCTTCCTGCATTGTCAGCGAACTGAAATGCTTGGGTAATATCACCAGCAATCTTCTCAAGTTGCTTTTGAGACTCAATTTGTGTTTCCTGTTTTAATCCTGATACCGGATTCACTGGTAACTGAGCTTCAAAATCTGATTTTTTGGTGGTGAATATAGATTTAAGACTATTTTCCATGATCTATTTTTTCAACCCCCAAATAACCATGTTCCGTTGTTTTGCTGCCCATATGTTTAGCAGAAGCTGTAAATTTAATTACTGCCACCCAGACAGCTAAGATGAGCACAATCATTAAAATATTATTTCTGGTTGCATGTTCTCCGGTAAAACCAATTATGCCGCGCATAGTTTAAGAATTTTGTTTATACAATATTGTTTGTGCTTTTATACCAAATTAAATTATCTTTGTCAAACTTGATTCATCACAAGAACGTGTTTCAAGAACCCTTGTCGAAGTGAATTTTTGGTCTTTTTGCACAAAAAAGCCCGCTGGTTGGCGGGCTTCATAAATCATAATCTGTTTCCAGAGTAGTGTCTTCCTGCATTGTCAGCAAACTGAAATGCTTGGGTAATATCACCAGCAATCTTCTCAAGTCGCTTTTGAGGCTCAATTTGTGTTTCCTGTTTTAATCCTGATACCGGATTCACTGGTAACTGAGTTTTAAAATCTGATTTTGTGGTGGTGAATATAGATTTAAGACTATTTTCCATGATCTATTTTTTCAACCCCCCAATAACCATGTTCCGTTGTTTTGCTGCCCATATGTTTAGCAGAGGCTGTAAATTTAATTACTGCCACCCAGACAGCTAAGATGAGCACAATCATTAAAATATTATTTCTGGTTGCATGTTCTCCGGTAAAACCAATTATGCCGCGCATAGTTTAAGAATTTTGTTTATACAATACTGTTTGTGCTTTTATACCAAATTAAATTATCTTCGTCAAATCTGCCTCATCACATGAACGTGTTTCAAGAACCCTTGTCGAAGTGAATTTTTGGTCTTCTTGCACAAAAAAGCCCTGCTGAGGAACAGGGCTTTTTTTAATTACTCAATCTGTGCCTTTATGAATTCAAGAATAGTATCCATATCCTCACTATAAATGGCAGTAAAATTCACATAGTGACCAGCATCTACTTTTTTCTTTAATTCGAGAATGGTTTCTTCTTCCTTTCCATTTAAAACATTCAGGAGAAGTACTTGGGAAATATGAAATAGTGCGCGTTCGGTTTGAGAATGCGTCTCACAATAACCAATAAATCTTTCAATGTTTTCGAATGGAAGTTCGGTAAAAACTTCTTTAAATTCGGTAAAAATTTCATCTATTGTTTTAGGTACTCCCTTCATGGTTATATATTTTGATTTATTATTTTATACCAAATTAAACCATCTTTGTCAAACCTGTTTCATCGATGATTTTTACCCCAAGCTTTTGCGCTTCGTCATACTTAGATCCCGGAGCCTCCCCTGCCAATACATAATCGGTGTTGTTAGAAACTGACGAAGACACCTTGCCACCATGCTTTTTAATAAGCGCCTTGGCTTCATCACGAGAAAGTGTTTCCAGGGTTCCAGTAATCACAAATGTTTTACCCGCAAGTTTGAGGTTTTTAACATCCGCCTTTTCTGGTTTTTCAAATACCAAAATATCCATAAGGTTTTTTACCACCTCTTGCCGCTCAGCATCATTCATATAATCCACAAACGATTCCGCAACCGTAGTTCCAATCCCGTTTATTTTTATCAAATCCTCATCGGTCGTATGCACCATTTTTTCAAAAAGGTCCGCATTATTCCTCCATGAAAAAGTATTCGCAATAAGATCCGCAGTCTCCTCACCCACGTGATGAATCCCCAGAGCAAACAAAAACTTTTGAAGTGTTGTATGTTTACTTGTTTCAAGTGACTCCAATAAATTAGACGCCGATAGGTCCCCAAACTTTTCAAGGCTTTCCAGATCAGCTTTTTTCAAGGAGTACATATCCACCGGTGTTTTAATAAGCCCTTCATTCAGAAGCTTCTCTACAATCTTCTCACCCATCCCTACAATATTCATTGCCTTCTTGCTTGCAAAATGAATCAAGTTTTCAAGTGACTGTGCAGGGCATTTTCTATTCATACAATACAGAGCGACTGAATCATCACCCAACCCTCCCTTCTTCTTAGAAACCAATGCATCACATACTGGACACGTATCTGGGAGGGTATATTTTTTTGCAGACTTAGGTCGAAGGTCTTTGAGTACTTGTAAAATTTCTGGAATAATATCCCCTGCTTTACGTAAAACAACCGTGTCTCCAATACGCACATCTAGCCGATCAACCTCATCCTGATTATGAAGTGTTGCGCGCGCAACGACAGAGCCCGCAACAAGCACTGGGGTTACATGAGCAACCGGTGTGAGCACTCCTGTTCGCCCTACTTGAATATCAATATTTTCTACAACAGTTGTAACTTCTTCTGCTGGGAATTTATACGCCACACCAAATCGTGGGGATTTGGCTGTATGACCAAGAACCTCTCGCAGAGTCACATCGTTGAGTTTAATCACTACCCCATCAACAGCATATTCCTCATAATTTCGTAACGGAATCCACTGATCAACAAAAGACTGAACTTCTTCTAACGTAGAAACTGTTTTTGTTTTGTTATTTACGGGAAAATTATTTTGTTTCAAAAACCTTAATTCTTGCTCATGAGTTTCAAAAACCTCACCCGGTTCCCTGCGGGAACCACCCTCTCCACTAGCGTGGAGAGGGTTTACGATTTCTAGGTCATAGCAAAACACTTGCAAATCTCGAGATGCAACAATACTGGTATCAAGTTGTCGCAGGGTTCCCGCAGCCAAATTTCTCGGGTTCGCATAAACGGCCAGACCTACGGTTTGCCGCTCGGTATTTATTTTCTCCAAATCACTTTTCTTCATCCATACTTCCCCAACCACAACAATAGTGCGTTTGTCAGAAATAGTTTGTGGAACACTTTTGATCATTTTAATATTCTCTGTAATATCTTCACCGATACTTCCATCACCCCGAGTTGCCCCTGTTACTAATTTTCCATTCTGATACGTCAAAACAATCTTGAGTCCATCAATTTTTAATTCACAACAGTATTCAAGTACTCCCCCTGTCGTGCTACGCACGTCACCCCCTCTAAAAGAGGGGGATAAAATCTTCCGGTTACGTTCATCCCAACGTTTTAATTCATCAAACCCAAAGACATTGTCATATGACCATTGAGGAACCAGGTGTTTTGTTTTCACAAATCCCTCTAGGATCTTTCCTCCAACAGGAATAACTGAACTTGGATCAAGTTCAGTGAGTTCTCTTACTAATGCATCATAGGCTTCATCTGAAATCTTTGGAGTATCTTCTGTGTGATACAAATGCCGATGTTTTTCGATTTCTGTTCGCAAGGCTACTATTCTTTTTTTTACTTCTGACGCTTTCATGCACCTATCCTACCATAAATTACTGCCCGTTTGGAATGATGGTTTTTTGAGTATTTACAGGAGCCTGAGTAGGTGAATTCGGTACCTTAACTACGCCACCAGGAAGGGGTATTGCCACCAGAGGATTAGCTCCTCCCGTTTCATACTGAACATCTAAATCACGCTCTACCAAAATAGGGTTCAATGTCGACGGCAATCCTTGATCATTACATACATTATATCCTTGCGAAATCACACGGCGTGCAGCGCCTGCATTCACATCGAAAATAGTCACGTGAGCACAGCTTTTTTGAGTACTATCAACAAGAATATCGAATACGTAAGGATTGTTAAATTGGCCAGCCCCTTGTACTTGAGCTGAATTGGCTCCGCATTCAAAAGTCCCTCCACTACCCGCAAGGACTCCAGCCGACTGAGCGTACAAGGCACATTCAATACCACTATCCGCTGCATAGAATGCATACTGCGCTTCACGTGCAGTTCCTGACAACACCGTCTCGCGAGTAGCAATAGAAAAAATACCCAAACCAA
>CALRGS010000039.1 GCA_943357975.1 Candidatus Nomurabacteria bacterium
TGAAGGTAGATGTTGCAGGTGCTCACGACGACCTCCGTCATGTGACACAGGGTCTTGCACGCATTGCTGTATTACTACAACCAATCATGCCAGATACTTCTGCGAAAATTATAGAACTTATCAAGACTAAGCAAAAACCCGAAGCCCCACTGTTTTTAAGAAAGGAATAATATGAAACTCAAGCTCATCCTTCCCAATAAAAAATATCTCAAAAGTTGGCAGAATTATTTGCGAGATTTTATTATGCGTGGGAATCCTGAAGATCGAACTTCGTACGAGAAACATTTAGCAAGTACTCAAAAACCTAAATATTTTACCTGGCTTGCATGGGATCGAACAGGGAAGAATTTAGAGAAAGGCATGGTGCAACAAACTAATTATTGGGCAATCGTAAATGATCAAGTTGTCGGAAAAACCTCTTTTCGTCATAAGCTTAATAAATCACTACGTTCTCAGGGTGGAAATATTGGATATCATATTCGACCAAGTAAGCAGGGTAAAGGATATGCAACAGAAATGTTGAAACAGCTACTTCCAAAAGTTCGAAAGCTTGGATACAAAAAAGTATTAATCACCTGTGATGAAAATAATTTTGGTTCACGAAAGGTTGCCGAAAATAATAATGGAAGACTTGAAAAAATTGCGCTGGATAATCAAAGTAGGAGTACTTGTTATTATTGGATTGAATTATAAAATTTGTGAACAAAAACACCCTCACCGAAGAACAAGAAAATATTTTGAAATACAAACACACGGAAGTCCCGTTTTCTGGAACGTACGATAATTTTTACGAGAAGGGAACCTATGTGTGCGGATGGTGCAATGCGTCACTGTATAAATCTGAAAATAAATTTGATGCAGGATGCGGCTGGCCAGCATTTGATGACGAAATTCCAGGAGCTGTTGTTCGAGAAGGAGACAAGCATCCAATTTTTGGTACAGAAATTGTCTGTGCGCACTGCCATGGGCACTTAGGGCATGTATATGACGGGGAGCATTTCACGGAAAAAGATGTGCGCCATTGTGCAAATTCTCTTGCGCTTCAATTTATTCCAGAGGGACAAGAATTACCTCCCGTTGCAAAAAAGTAAATCGAATGAGAAAAATAAAAAAAAGCCCGACTGCTGCGCAGGCGGGCTTTTTGAGTACTACATACTCTCAATGAATTCCATTTGGAACTCAGGATGTTGGGAAGGTCCTTTGTGAATCTTTCCTTCAATATCGAGATAGAGGTCTGTTGCATGGCTTACCTCGACAAGTTTTTTCAGGAGAGGACGGATCTCATTACTTGCGAGGCGATCGTTAATGTCTTGTTCGGTGTAAGTTTTTGTTGAGTCGCTCTCGTGGTCCTTCTTGAGGATGTAAGTAGTATCCTCGTATAACTTCTTCATGAAATAGTTGAGTCGATTGTGGTATCCAGACCTTGTAGGGCGTCCAGTGATAAAAATATGAGTTACATAGTTGCTTTCTAGCATAGTGGCGGGTTTTAGAGAGAGTACCTCTTTATCAGGATGATGTCAATTATCCTACTGTTCGACAATAATCATATTGGTCGCCCCAAGTTTACGCATCGTACTTCCGCTTACAATCACCATTGTCTGAGTTTTCTTGTGCTCCTGTGACTTGATGAGCGCTACAATTTCTGGACGAACCTCCTCGATAGGTTTTGTTGGGATATAGGATAACGGATATACGCCTCGAACCAGGGATAATTTCTCGATAGTCTCCTGTGACGGGGTAAGGGCATAAATAGGCTTGTTCCCACGGAATTGGGCAATTTCACGAGCCGTGCGACCGCTTTCAGTCAGAACTACGATACAGTGCGTATCGAGGGTATCAGCAAGTTGTTGTGCATGGCGTGCAATAGCATGCGAAATTTTATGCTGCGGATTGTATTCAAATCGTATGGTAGGCTTGAAGGATCCTTCTACGTGTCGCGCTACATCAGCCATCGTTTCAACGGTTTCCACCGGATATTTCCCAAGGGATGTTTCTTCTGATGTCATGATCGCATCAGTACCTTCGAAGATCGCATTGGCAATATCAGAAACTTCTGCGCGAGTAGGGTAGCGTTCATGGATCATAGACTCAACCATCTGAGTCGCAACAATACTTATTTTCCCTTTGGAAATACATTTTGAAATAAGGTTTTTTTGTTCTACGGGAACATATTCGCGCGGAGTTTCAATCGCCAAATCTCCTCGGGCAACCATGATGCCATCTACATGATCAAGAATTTCGTCGATATGATCAAGGGCTTCCTGGGTTTCAATTTTTGCAATAATTCCTGGATTCCATTTCAATTTTGTAAGAACTTTTTTCAAGTCTAAAATATCAGAAACTGTGCGTACAAATGAGAGGGCTACAAAATCTACACCAGACTTGTGAAAATGTTCCAACATGTCACGGTCGGCACTCGTGAGTGATTTAATAGAGAGGTATCCATTAGGAATATTTACTCCACGTCGTGGTTTAATATCACCACCAACAATAATTTTACAAGTAATATCATTCCCAGAAATTTTCTGTACGATAAGTTTTTTCTTCCCATCATCAAGCATGACGATAGATCCCTTCTTGAGCTCAGCAGGGAGCTTTGCGTAATTTACAGAGATCTTTTTTGCATTCCCCACGACCTTGTCAGTGGTAAGGATAATGGTTTTTCCTTCAGTAAGGGTTACCAATGGTGTCTCAAGTTCACCAAGTCGGATTTTAGGCCCCGCAAGGTCAAGGAGGATTCCGGTAGGCCGGCCTGTTTTTTGTGAAGCTTGTTTAATAGTTTTAATACGTGACATGTGTTCGTCTTTGCTTCCATGGCTAGTATTAAGTCGTGCTACGTTCATACCTGCGAGCATCATTTTTTCAAGCATTGCTGGTGATTCTGTTGCTGGGCCGATGGTACAGACAATTTTGGTGAGTTTCATATGCGGTATTATAGCAGAAGCAGATGTTCTGTGATATTGTCTAGTAATATGAAGTTTAATTATATTGATATACATTCTCATCTCAACCTCTCACCACTCCTTGAAACCAAGGATGCTATTTTGACGAAAATGCGCGAGCTTGGGGTAGGGACTATTACGGTTGGGACAACTCTAGAAACATCAAAAATGGCAGTTCAAATCGCCGAAGAAAATGAAAACTGTTGGGCAACGGTCGGATTACATCCGTGTGAATGCTCAATCCCATCCCCAACCCTTCCCCAAGGGAAGGGAGACGCACCAGGCTACCTAACAGGTAGTGGCACCCAACTAGAATCTTTGCTTATAAAAGCAAAAGAAATGAGGCATGAACCAACTCCGGCAGAAGATAAGCTCTGGCAATATCTTAAAGGAGATAAAATAGGGTATCATTTCCGAAGGCAGCATATTATTGATCGTTTTATTGTTGATTTCGTGTGTCTTGCCCAAGAGTTAGTTGTTGAGGTTGATGGAGGTGTTCACAATGACTTACAGGTTCGTGATGATGAGCGTACCAAGATACTAGAATCTTTAGGATTTGGTGTTGTTCGTTTTTCTAATGATGAAATTATAAAAGACATAGAAAAGGTTGTGCAAAAAATTAAAGAATACCTGGAGCGAAAAGTCCTCCCCTTGGGGGAGGATTTAGGAGGGGATTTTGCTGAGCTTGAAAAGTTAGCTCAACACCCAAAAACTGTTGCTATTGGAGAAACAGGACTTGATTATTTTAGAGATCAATCAGAAACAACAAAACAAAAGCAAATAGAATTATTTAAAAAACATATTGAACTGGCAAACAAAATAGAGAAGCCGTTAATGCTTCACGTGCGCGCATCAAATGGAAGTGATGATGCATACTATGATGCATTAGAGATATTAACAAAGTACTCCCACCGCTCGACTATCGTCGAGTCGCTCCCTCTAAAAGAGGGAGATGCAGAACTACGTGCGAATTTTCACTTCTTTTCTGGATCTCAAAAATGCATGGAAGACATTGTTGCTGCCGGGTTCACTATTTCAGTAGATGGTCCGATTACTTTTAGTCATGACTACGACGAGATGATCAAGGCGGTACCTCTTGATAAGATAATGATTGAAACTGATGCTCCGTTTGCTGCACCTGCTCCTTATCGAGGAAAACCGTGTGAACCTTGGATGGTTATTGAAATTGCTCGTAAAATTGCAGAGCTCAAAGGGCTAGATTTAGAGGTGGTCCGAGTACAATTACTACACAACACGGCTCAGTTCTTTGGTCTAGACTTCTAGTCGTTTTCATGCTATATTCCCCGAGTCGCTTTATTAGAAACTAACCATAATAATTATGGCAAAAAAGACAACAACAGTCTCATTACCGGAAATGTTGGAGCCGCGAATCTACGAGATCGGCTACCTCTTGTCACCAGCAATCCGCGATGAGGACCTCGAGGCACGGGCAACCGAACTCAAGGAATCTCTTATCAAACTAGGCGCAACCGTTATTTCAGAGGGTAACCCTGATTTTATCGACTTGGCTTATGAAATGTCACGCATCATTGAAAACAAACGCGTACGATTTACTCAAGGGTATTTTGGATGGTTCAAGATTGAAATTGACCCAAGTAAAATGGCCGAAGCAAAAGAAACCTTAGACAAGAATACTCTTTTGATTCGCTACCTCCTTGTCGGAGCTACCAAGGAAAATACCATAATTGGTAAAAAATCTCTCGGTAAGATCTTGAAAGGATCTCGAAAGGAATCTTCGCCAGACGAAGCTCTAGTGGTTTCTGAAGGAGAAACTGGAGAAGTTCCAGAAACCGTAGAAGAGGAAATACCTGCGGAGAAACTTGATGAGGCTCTGGATGCAGAAATCAAGGAACTCGTGAAAGAGTCCTAGCATACCGAGATAAAATCCATATCAATTTTTTATCAAGAAGTTCTAAAGTCGAAAAACACGGAATCTGTACGGGTTATGATAGGGTGGTATACTGCAGAGGTCTGACAGACTTACCAATCTATAATAACAATCATCTATGTATATCAACAAAGCAATCATCTACGGAAATTTAACCAAGGACCCAGAACTCAAGGCTCTTCCTACAGGAAACAAGGTATGTAACTTTGCAGTTGCAACCAATCGAACCTGGAAGGATCAGTCTGGTAAGAAGCAGGAATCTGTCGATTACCACAATGTTGTTTTCTTCGGAAAACAGGCAGAGGTTATCGCGCAATGGATGCACAAGGGAAACGCCCTTATGGTGGAAGGTCGCATTTCAACACGAAGTTGGGATGGACCAGATGGCAAGAAAAACTACCGAACTGAAATTGTAGGTGAAAACTTCCAATTCGGTCCTAAGGGTGGATCGTTGTCATCAACTGCAAGTCCAGCATCTGATGCTGGGTCATCAAGTGATTCATCAGGTCCTTTGGGAGTTGATACTATTGAATATCCAACAGAAGATTTGAACCCGAACGATATTCCGTTTTAATCTCAATTATTATTATGTCTACACAACAGTGTTACTTCAAATCAAACAACATCAAGCATATTGATTACAAGGACCTCGAAATTCTTCGAAAGTTCTTAACTCCAACAGGTAAGATCATGGCTTCAAAGCGAACAGGTGTTTGCAAGAAGAGTCAGCGTCAGCTTGCGACAGCAATCAAATATGCACGATTCATGGGACTTCTCCCATACATCGAAGCTTAGTTTGACTAAGAAGTTTATAAGAAAAAATCCCCGTTGCATAAAAGCATTTGGGGATTTTTTTGTGGTCAGTAAAACTGCCAGAATTAGTTTAGGATGTGAATAATTCCTGGGGTGTTTAATACGACACCTAATACTGGTGGTATTAATGTTACAAATAATGCGGCAAT
>CALRGS010000040.1 GCA_943357975.1 Candidatus Nomurabacteria bacterium
TCGCTCGTAAATGCACTTCCGCGATTAATCACATGATAAGCACGTACTACACCATACTCAACAATAGAAACTTTTGTGGTACCTGCACCATAATCAACCACCAACGTCGGAGAAATCTCTCTGTGGAATACTGAACGAATTGCACTGAAAATTTCAATTTCCTGGCCACGTGTTTCAATGCCAGACTTAGTGCTGATATCACGATATTGTGAAAGCGTTTCGTTACGCACTGCAACTACTACCACCTCCATCATTTTTCGAATACCATCAGCCTCCCGCTCCTCGGAATAGGTTTCTTTTTTAGGAACCACATACCAATCAAGCGAAACCTCTGTTAATGGCACCGGGATATATTTACGCGCTTCATTAGGAACGATCTGATCAAGTTCTGAGGCTGGAACTTCTGGGAGGTCGAGGAGGAAAATCAACGTTGCTTGTGATTGAATCGAAATAATCGAAGCTTTAGTGGTCACGTTTGCCTCTCTGAGAATATCAGTTACCGCCTTGGCAATAATTTCTGGAGCTAAGGTTACTACCCTGCCCGATTTTTCATTTGCATAAGAACCAAGTCCTAATTCCCCATAGGTCTCGAGGAGAATTTTCCCGCCTTCACGTTTAAGCTGCACTACCTTGATAGCACTAGTTCCAATATCAATACCTACCACACTATTCACTGGTTTTGCTGACTTGATAAGTTGCTTACCCTTATTCATTAAATCTTGAAAAAATGACATATGTGGAATTATATCATATTATTGTCAAACATGAGAAACCTCCTTTTTGTCATCCTCAATACCCTTTTCCCTATCGAGTGTATTTCGTGTGGAACCAAAGGTCTTGATATTTGTGATGCCTGTATCGAAAACATACTCCCACCTAAGGAACAAAACTATCCTTGGATTACAAGTTTTGGAAACTACCACGACCTTATTATCAAGGATATTATGTGGCACATTAAAAGTCAGCCCAATAATCGTGCAACAACCATACTTGCTGATGCGTTTGGGAAAATGGTTAAAAATAGACCAGAATATCCAGACTCATGGATTCTCGTTCCTATTCCTATTAGTGATAAACGTTTTCGCGAACGTGGATATAATCAAGCCGAGCTCCTTGCAGAATATTTTGGTAAAACTTTTCATCTCAAGGTCGCAAAAAATGCCTTGATCAAAACGCATCATACAAATAAACAAGGAACTTCAAAAACCCGTGAGGACCGTATGGAAAATATTAAAAACTCTTTTGGTGTTTACAAAAAATCCCAACAACTTATTGCTGGGAAAAATTGTATTCTTATTGACGATATTACGACGACTGGCTCGACCCTTATCGAGGCACGAGAACTATTGCTGCGTGCTGGTGCAAACAAGGTCCTTGCGTGGACTATTGCGAACTAGTGCGCTGTAGTATCGTTGATATTACTAGAACACGAGGCAGTCAGCCGACGTGCTCTTTAGGTACGGAACCTAGGGAGTAGGAGCTACTTCTGGGGCACTCGGGTCGCTATCGTTATTTCAGATATCCGAGTTTTTTGAACATGATTACTGAAGGAGGTACTACGTCTAGCGTCGAAAGATTTTCAATAGGAATCCATTCAATTTGTTCATGACCTTCAGGAAGAGCAGGTTCTCCAGAGACATACTCGCATTCTAAATCGAGGTAGATAAACTGCTTTTCAATACCGTCATGGTCTTTCTTAGTCTCCATATCCCAATAGAAATTTCGTGCAGGAGAAACATCAACCCCAGCAAGGCCTTTTATATACTTCTTGAATGTCTCTCTTGGATCTTCACCAGGAACGAGCTCTACTCCAAATGAGTACCAGGTTTCCCGATACGGCTCCGAACCAGCAAACTTCTTACGCATCAAAACGGAGCTTTCTTTGAGAATATTGCCGATGATTAAAATCTTTGTGAGCATAATATGATTATAGCTTTTCTATCAAACTTTAGGTACTCGGGTCTACCGATACTAAGTTTTACTAGCGGAGGCGGTGAGATTCGAACTCACGGAGCCGGTAAAGGCTCGACAGTTTAGTAAACTGTTGATTTAAACCACTCATCCACGCCTCCAATTTTAAAATATGCGGAACCGGAGGGATTCGAACCCTCGAGGGCTTTTGACCCTGCTTCTTTAGCAAAGAAGTATGTTCGACCACTCCACCACGGTTCCAAGCTACACGAGTGTACCATATTTTTACTTTTTTGCCAGAAAAAACAGGGTCGATCACCCTGTTTTAAAACTATGCCACAGGAAGCACTACTGTGAATGCACTTCCTTTTCCAAGTCCCTCAGAAGCCACCGACATATGCCCCTTGTGCATTTCTACAATCTTCCTTGCAAGGTACAATCCGAGTCCAGAACCTGCCTGTGAAGCCTTCCCTGCAGCACCACGAATAAATTTATCAAATAATTGATCAAGTTCTTCAGGAGCAATTCCAGGACCAGTATCAGCGACAGCCATACGAGCTCGGTGCGCTTCTTGAGTAAACGAAACCGTCACGGTTCCTTCCTTGGTATACTTAATAGCATTATCAATCAAGTTCACAAAAACTTGCCGGAGTTTGGTTGCATCTCCTACCATAATTTGTGGTACCACATCCCCTGTCATCACTAATTTTAACCCCTTCTTTTGTGCCGTAATTTTAAACTCTTCAACAATACGCGCGGTCATGTCGTACAGATCAAACTCTTCATTTTTTAATACCAATCCTCCTTGTTCAATTTTAGAAATATCAAGCAAGTCATTTACGGTACTAATCAAGTCGTCCGTCGTCACCGCAAGGTGGTCGACCATGGTCCGAGTCTCAGCATCTGCATGCCTATCTATGAGTGTGTCACCTACTGCTCCTAGTCCCCACTTAATCGAGGTAAGCGGACTGCGCAATTGATGGGTCGCGAATGAAAGGAACTCATTTTTTGACGCATCAAGAACCTTCAGTTGAACATTGGCTGCTTCGAGCTTATCCTTCAACACCGTAAGTGTTTCGCGTTGCTCAATTTCATGTTGCACACTTCTAATAAGTAATACCCCAAAAATAATCATCACTCCCAGAGTAATCCCGGTGATACTGTGGATGAGGCCAAGGTTTTGTACAAAGAAAATTGATCCAATAAGTGCCCACAACATCAATACGAGAATTTGTGCAGAAAAAGACTTTGTATGAAATGCTTGGTAACGAACAAGTAATACCGAAAGAAACAATGCAAATACTGGCAGCCCAAAAAGTCCGATCTGTCCAATGGTCCAATCTGATAACAGTGATCCAAGTACATTTCCAAGCGCAAACGAAAGGAGGAATAGCGCCAAACCAACAGTGAATAATAATATTTTTCTTTTTTCAATGATATCTTTGGCGCGGTGTCGCTCCCAAAATCCATACCCAAGAATCCATAGCGCCATCAAGACTTCAATCGCATACCCGTAATAAACCATTATTCCTTCTACCGCCTCACGGTCACAATTGGTAAGATTAAATCCTAAAATCCCGTAATGCGTTGGGGTGAGTATAAAAATAGGAAGCATCAGTACAAAAAGCAATCCTTGCGCCCATTGCGATGGAAGCCGCTCTCGAGTAAACGCATAGATAAAATAAATAGCTGCAACATACACCAGAGGTTCAATAATATTCACCACCGACCAGAAAAACGTGGTTTGTTCAGGGGATGGAGTTGCCCACAATACCAAATCTCCGAAAATCCAAACTGAAAACAATGCCACCATGACGAAGAAAACTTTGTTGGGAAGATATTTCCTATTCCCAAAATACAAAACTCCGGCAATAATAAGGGACACCACGAGAGGTAGGAGGTGAGAGTAGTAAATTAGTGGACTAAAAACATTCTGAGAGAAAATAAGAAATGACGATCCTGCCCAATCACAAGCTTGAAGAATTTGGTTAATTTCCATACAGCGAACCCAGCGGCTGGGCATGATTAATTTCTTCTTCCGTTAGAAAGAAGTTGATAGTATGCTTTACATACACACGATAGTGTACTGCTCCAATTGAAAAAATAAGCGCAATCAAGAAAAACATCGTAATGATGTTACTTCCCTGATCTGTATGATCAACGAGATTTATTTTTTCTCCATCGTTCATAATAATATTGTACACCGGTTGGAATAAAAGGTATATAGCTTTCCACTTTTTGTTTAGGGAGACGCTGAATTGAAGTGATTTTCTTACGACAATCTTTTGATTTACAGTGACAAGTCCATGGCGCCACCCATCTCAACTCAACCTCTGTCGAAGAATAATCGAAACAAATTTCTTCACCTTTCTTAATAGGTTTTATTGCATACAACAAGCGCCTCCCTCGAATTCCAGCATTCGGAGCACACGAATGATTCAAGTATTTACAAGGACAAGTAGGATCAACCCAATAATGCTCCTTGAAACAAATCCAGTCGGGATGAGCCAGCACATCGTGTATTGTTTTATTCTCATTGAAGCATACCGGACCTTGGATAATAGCAATACGTTCCCCCTTTTCAATATTGCCTGCAGCAAAAACACCCTTCCCCTCAATAGGGCTCGACTGTACCTCTATTTTTTTACTTGAATAAATTATTTTTGATTTCATATTTTTTTCTTTCTCGAAGAGAGATACGCCACCACTCCATGAAGTATCCCATAAAGTAATGGATATCCCCAAGCTTGAATTGTGTGCTGAGCAGCAAGAGCTGTAGCAACCAAGAATATATAGGCTACCGTCCACACTATCCAGGGCCTACTGTGCTCACTCGTAGGATCATCTTTGAGCTCCAAATAGATAGGCATAAATGAAACAATCGCACTTATAAGAACGACGACGTGGATACTAGGCGCAATGGTTGCAAATTTCCCAAAAAAATCAGATGCCACCCAAAAAAATGTAACCACCAGGTCGAAAGCGATAATCATTTTTTCAAATTTCTCCAAGGGTCTAAATTTTCCTTGTATCAAGAAAATAAATGACATAACGAAACACGCTGCTGAGCAAATTACTGGGAAAATAGATGTTGCTAAAAACCAGTCATTCAAAAAAACATACGAGAAACAAACCAGTGCATTTCCATAAGACCAGATAAACCAGCTTGCGGGGTTAGGTTTGATATGAGACTTACTGACATAAAAAAAATAATATCCGTATCCTACCAACTGAAGCAGTGCTGCTATTATTCCAAGGATGAGAACCATGATGGGTTAATTATATACCTTCCTTGCAAAAAAGGCCATAACTTTCTATAATGCACCCATGGCACATATCCTTATCGTTGAAGACGACGACTTTCTACGAAGTCTCGCAGTTACTAAACTTGAAAAAGAAGGCTTTGTAGTCTCTACGGCAGCGAATGGTCAAGCCGGGCTCGACATTCTCGCAACCATGACCCCAGACGTCCTTATTCTCGACCTGATGCTTCCTATAATATCTGGATTTGATGTTCTCAGGTCAGTCAAAGCACATGAGGCAACAAAGAACATGAAGGTTATTGTATTTTCAAATCTCGGAGAACAAGGAGACATCAAGACCTGTTTAGACCTCGGTGCGAATGATTATCTCATCAAGGCGAACTTCACCCTTGATGAATTGGTAGAGAAGATCAAAGGACTGCTGAAATAGCAGTTTTTTTGTTCTGCATAGCTTTAGCGACGCAGGATTGTTACAATAACCCTCATGCAGGAACATACCCTTATCGAAAAAACCTTTCGATTAAACCCAATTCAACAAAAAGCCTTGGCACGATTGAAGTTAAAAACTTTGGCTGATTTGCTGTACCACTTCCCCACGCGCTATAGCGACATGTCATCTATTACAAGTATCG
>CALRGS010000041.1 GCA_943357975.1 Candidatus Nomurabacteria bacterium
CTATCGTAGAATCTCTCAATGAACAAGGCATAATCACTCCTGGTGAAGACCGTGAGGGCCTTATCAAATCGAGAAAAAAAGCAGAAGAGGAGGCTACAAAACAGCACGATGATTTAAGAATAAAATTAAATCGTTATTTAAATTAGTAAAAAGTCCGGACCAGTAGTCCGGACTTTTTTATTTGAAAACTTTAGAATTTCTTGAGAAATTCTTTATCTAGATTTTATCTCGAATTGATAGACTAGTCCTATGGATTTAGAGTATTTTAAACAAGAAAAAGCTCGCGCCAAGGATCTGTATCGTAAATACAAGAAGGTTTATAGTCCCTATTTTCAAGAAGATATCATTCTCAATTCAAAAGGTCTTTACCACTTACAATATTCCAACGGTCGTCTTCGTGATACAAAAGAGCAACTCTTTAAATTCCGATGCATAGAGCTAGGAATTCAAGTTATAAGAAAATCGTCAACCATCCAAGAATATAGGGAAGTTGAAATTTTTACTGAGGATAATTCTTTTCAAAAAGCATGCTTTTGGGGGATGGTAGCAATTATTGGGAGTAATAGTTTTAAAATGCGAGTTGTTCTTAGAAGGGTTGGCAGTGGGGAAATCCATTTTTGGAGCGTGATGCCATACTCACGAATTAAAAATGGAAGACAAAAGCTTTATGAAGAAGGGTTGGAAAACGGGTAATAAAAAATCCGCCCCGAAGGACAGATTCTTTATTGTACTTGCTTCAGAGAACTACCAGTACGGCGTTCGAACAAAGCTTTCGCTTATCAAGCACGTATATAGTTTAACAAAAAGAATTACCAAGTCAAGACTTTTTATTCCTCATCACGCTCTGGCTTTGCAAGTTCAAGGGTTTCAATTTCAACACCTGTTCCTGTAATGCGCATCACATCCTTATCAATTTTTCTCAACTCTTTGTTCGAGGCATTGAAATGATTAATGGTGGTTCCTAGCGCATTACCCAGCTTTCCGTGATAATCCTCATATGATTTCAAATGCTTACCAAGCTCATCTACACGCTTGATAATATCCTTAGCTGTTTCTTCAATCTGCATCGCTTTCAATCCTTGAAGTACCGTTTGTAAATAAGCCAAGAACGAAGTAGGGGAGACAATGATCACTTTATATTTAGAAGCAGCACGCTGAATAAGATTTTCAGTTTCTTCACGAAGCGCACCAACCTTATTCGTAAGCAAGTCATAATAGATCGCCTCATGCGGAATGAACATGAATGCAAATTCCAATGTTCCTAGATTCGGCTGAATATATTTTGATGTTTCTGCAATTCTATTTTTCAAGTCGGTTACAAATAATTTTTCATATTTCTCCTTCTGCGCAGGATCCCGTTCTTCTACCAACTTGTTGTAGTTTTCAAGAGAGAACTTTGAATCGATAGGGATAATGGTATTTTTAACAAATACTACAGCATCAGGAATTAAATCATTTCCTTCTTCATCCTTCCCAAGCTTGTATTGCATTTCATAAGATCCGGGTGGAAGGGTATTGGTAAGCAATGTTTCCAAATAATACTCTCCAAGGATTCCACGCTGCTTTGGATTTTTCAAAATGTCTTGTAAATTCTGCAACTGGTCTGCAAATGACATCACCTGTTTTCCTGTCTCTTTAACTTCGGTAAGTTCTCGAGTAATTTCACGAATCAATTTTTGTGATTCAGAGAATTGTGTTTCAAGTGATTTCTGAACAATATCAGATGACCGATTCATCTTATGATCCATATTCCTTGATACATCATTTAACTGCTGGAGGATGAGTTTCAATCCCGTATCGTCTTGTTTAATCTCGGGAATTTCAGACTGCTTAAAAAAGGCTACATAGCCAACGAATAATAAAATAAGTACGAGGAGAATGATGATTGCAAGTTCCATATATCTTATGATACCATGACAACATATGTCACTACAAACAACGATCAAAGACGGCATCAAGGATGCTATGAAGAATAAAGACACCGTGCGATTAACAACACTCCGAGGATTGTCATCTGCGTTCATGAACGAAGCAGTAGCTTTAAGTCGTGGACCACAAGGCGAACTTACTGACGATGAGGTGATCGTATTAATTACTCGAGAAGCAAAGCGTCGCAAGGATTCTATTAATCAATACACTGAAGGAGGGCGTGCCGACCTTGCAGCAGACGAACAAGCAGAACTCGCAGTATTAGAAGAGTACCTTCCAACCATGATGACTGTTGATGAGATTCGTCCCATTGCAGCAGCTAAAAAGGCTGAACTCGGAGCTGATGATAAAACAAAGCTCGGGCAATTGGTTGGAGCAGTTATGAAAGACTTGAAAGGGAAGGCGAATGGCGATGATGTAAAAGCAGTAGTTGAATCATTATTTAATTAAACCCACCCCCTTAACCCTTCACCAAGGGAACGGGAACCGAACATCTATGTTTATCATAAAACTAATCATCAAATGGCTCGTATTGTCAGCAACCGTGATTCTTGCAACTCACCTTATTCCAGGAATCTCTATTGCTTCATGGACCGTGGCGCTCATTGCAGGTCTAGTACTTGGGCTTATTAACCTCGTAATCAAGCCAGTACTTACCTTGCTCACTCTTCCCATCAATATACTCACCCTTGGATTATTCGGAATTATATTGAACGCAATCTTGTTCTGGGCGGCTGCCTACTTTGTTTCAGGATTTGTCATTGCAAATTTCCTTGCGGCACTCTTCGGATCAATTCTCGTTTCCATTGTCTTGTGGCTGGTGCACATGCTGGTGGACTAGAGACTCTCAGGAATTAAATGTATATGAAAATGAGGGACATCAACTCCTACAACACTGACGCGGACATAGTCCGCGCCTTTTTGTTTCATTCCTCGGACCATTTCTTGAACCTTATCCATCATATGGTGTAACTCTCGAGGAGCAACCTCTTCTATCCAAGGATAGGGCTTTTTAGAGATGAGGAGGGTATGTCCAGGTCGTACAGGTTTAATATCAAGGATTGCAATACAAATATCGTCTTCGTATACAATATCTGCAGGAATCTCTCGATCGATGATTTTTTCGAATATGGTTTTCATGCTAGGATTATATCATATGAAAACACCAGATTCTTCAAGTAAAACCCCTGAAAAACTGCGCGAGGAACGTAAAAACTACCTCCGGAGTCAAATTCGTATTCTCGAACAACAAATCGATAGTGTTCGTTCCAGTGAAGAATATCAATCGGTGACAACTACCTATCAAAAGCAACAAGAGCTCATTCGAGCTGAATATGAAGGAATGATTTTTATTAATAAATTAAATAAAGAAAAATTAAATAAAGAAGAGCAACATCGATTTATCAAAGAACGAGATGCACGTATTGAAACAAAGGAAAAGATGTTGAACCAAACGGCCCCCTATCTAGAAATCGAAACTATTAAAAAGCAGAAAGGTATTTTATCGGATGAGTTACAAGCTATTAGTTCTCATATTCATCAAGAAAAAACTGACGTGATGAAACTAGAAATCGAAACACTTACCACCGCAACGAATACTCTTATCGAAGCAGTTTTTGAAAAATTAAACACGGAAGAAGAAGCCCACCTACAACCCCTTATTGATTTAGGAATGACTAAAGAATCGGCTCTTGAGACATTAAAAACAACTCATCGTACGACCTATTCCAATATTATAAGTCTTGGAAATAAACTATCCCAGCTTGAGGAGCTTCAGGAAATGGGCTCTGAAATTTCACCTTCCAATTTTGAATACAAATCTGATCGTTTTGATTATATAAAAAACCAATTAGCACTTATCAACCAAAACCTATGAAAAAACTTGTAACTCATGGCAACGGATTCCATGCTGATGACGTAACTGCCTATGCGATCCTCCAAGAAGTTCTGACGAAACGAGGTGAGGCTTGGGAACTTGAACGTAGTCGTGATCCAGAAATTATTGCCACTGGCGATATGGTATTTGATATTGGAGATGTTTATGATCCTGCAACCAATCACTATGACCATCATCAGCGTGGAAAGGCGGGTGCTCGCGAGAATGGAATTTATTATGCTTCTGCGGGTTTGATATGGAAGCATTTTGGAATGGAACTTTGTTCAAACCAAAGGGTTTGGGAAATGATCGATCGAGGAATTATCTGCGAAATAGATGCTGTAGATAACGGACAGACTTATATTGGAGAACTTCTTTTCAAGGATGCAGGATACACAGGGTTGGGAATTCATATAGCACACTTTGAAGTACAGACTCCAGGTGAAATAAAAACACCTGATGATACTAAAAAAGAATTCGAAGCTGCATCAGAATTTATGAGAGGAATTTTGTCACGAGCAATTCATGCTTGTGAAATCCTTAATACATCATACGAGGAGGTTACTGAGGTTTACAATAATTCAACTGATAAACGAGTGTTAGTATTCAGTAAAAATTACAGCCGACCGGTTTGGAGATATCTTTCAGTATTTCCAGAAGCAATTTATGCAGTATACCCCTATGAGTCAGTGGATGGTTGGAAGGTGGAGACGGTACCAGTAGACATGACCATCATGGAGGCACGAAAACTTTTCCCAGATTCATGGAGAGGAAAGAACTTTAAAGAATTTTCTGAAGCAGCCGGAATTCCAGACGGATTATTCTGTCACAATGCTGGATTCCTTCTGGGAACCCAGACCCAGGAAAGTGCCTTAAAACTTGCAAAGATTTCATTAGAGTCTTAACTATACCTACTATGGAAATCAAAAGCCCAATTTCAAAACAGCCAATTCCTGCGCATGCACAGTGTGTTTTTAAGGGTAAACTATTTGATGTCTATCAATGGGAACAGGTGATGTTCGACGGAACTACGAAGACTTTTGAAAAAGTAAAACGTCCAGACACCGCAATCATTCTTCCTGTGTTAGATAACGGAAACATTTTATTAATAAAAGAGGAACAACCTGGAAAAACATCTTCCTACATAACCGCATGCGGAGGCCGTATTGATGAAGGCGAAGATATTCTTAAGGCGGCAAAGAGGGAGCTTCTTGAAGAAACAGGTTACGAAGCTTCTGAATTTATACTATGGAAAGCAATCTGTCCTTCCCAAAAAATAGACTACGTTGGTTATTATTTTATTGCAAAAGGATGTAGAAAAATATTTGACCAATCACTTGATGGTGGAGAAAAAGTAGATATCAAAGAGGTATCGTTTGACGAATTCCTACAAATTGCCCGCAAGCAACGCTTTATGGAAAAAGAACTTATTGCCGATTTATATGAAGCACTTTTAGACCAAGAACAGTATCTAAAAATTAAAGAGCTCTTTGCACCACTTGATCAATAATTTAAAAGATTCAATACAAGTCGAAAG
>CALRGS010000042.1 GCA_943357975.1 Candidatus Nomurabacteria bacterium
TCAAGTATCAACCTTACCAACAAAAAAGTTGATCGCGCAAACCTTACTATAAAGAAAAACGAAGAGTCCATTGAAAATTTAGGAGAAGGTATTGTCTCAAGTACGACAGCCCTCAATGAAACGATTCGATCACTGAATCGAAGTGATAATGAGTCAATTGTTGAATTATTATCATCGAAAGGAACTATTTCGGACTTCTTGCGTGATGTTGATGACGTGATTCAAGTTCAAAAAACATTAAAGACTCATGTTGTTGTGATGAAAGACACACGTTTTAATTTACAGAATGCTCAGGTAGAACTAGCAAAACAGAAACAAGATTTACAAAAATTATTAGGAGAACTTGCTGATCAGAAAAAAATTATTGATGCCCAAGTTGCAGAAAAAAATCAATTGCTTGCAGAAACAAAAAACCAAGAATCGCAGTACCAGGCACTCCTCGTAGATCGTAAGGCAAAAGTTGAAGCTCTTGAGGCAGAGATTTTCGATTACGAATCAAAGCTCAAGTTTACGTTAAATGAAAAAGGTCTTCCTGGTAAAGGGGTGCTCTCATGGCCACTTGCAAATGTACTGATTACGCAATCCTTTGGAAGAACCGTTTCAGCAAAGCGTCTCTATGTTTCCGGATCACACAGTGGAGTTGATTTTCGTGCTGCGGTTGGAACGGAGGTTTATGCGGTTGCGGAGGGTGTCGTTGAAGGGGTTGGTGATACTGATAAGACCTGTCGTAAGGCGTCGTTTGGTAAATGGGTATTTATCCGACATCCAAATGGACTCGCTACCGTATATGCTCACTTATCACTCACCAAGGCTACTGAGGGTCAGAAAGTACGCAAAGGTGATTTGATAGCTTATAGTGGCAATACAGGCCATTCTACAGCGCCACACCTACATATCACCGTCATGGCTTCAAATGGTGTGAGTGGGGAAGAGGGGGCTCGTGTGGATTCAAAACCCTCCCTATCATGTGGTGGAAAAGTATATCGTATGCCAATTGCGCCGACGTCGGCATACCTTGATCCATTGATATATTTTCCAAAAACAAATAACAGTATGTTTAAGGACGGTGTCAATGGGACTGGCGGATAGCCAGTTTTCTCCTATAGGCACTCTACCTAAAAGATATATTGTGCGACATATACCTATTACTCTCCCCTCGAGACACAAGTATCAAATGCATCGACCTGATCATTATATTTTATTACCAAAGCTTCCCTTTCTTTCAAGAGTGTATTGTATGCGGTGATAAGGTCGGTGGTTTGATTCAGTTCGATACCTTCCCTGAGGGTCGTCAGTTGTTTAGCAAGGTCTTTAATCAAGAGACGAATTTGCCCATCAACATTTGGGCAGGTTGCTACTGGTTTGCCAAAGTGTTGCGTGATAAGGACTGATCGTTCATCGTTCATGACCCCATAATCCACTGATACGCCAATTTCGGTATATGCTGCGTCCAGAATGTTGCCGCGATGGTTGGGACTGCGCATCCAGGCATCAACTATTTCTTTTGCGGTAGTGAAATCCCCTAACGCTAAATTTTCACCAACCTTGATGAATTTATATTTTTGATTGTCAATAAAATTATCGAATCCTAATTTATTACTTGGTCGGTAGTGATCAAAGTATTGATACTTGAACATATCAAGAGATTTATGATATGCCGAGTCGCGAAGCTTGATAGTGAGGACCAAAGGCTTTAAATGATATTGAGCTCTATAGTAATTTGTAAGCCAGATGATATTTGCTGAGGTGAGAGCCATATGGCTGTCCACAATAGATTTTGATTCAGATTTTATTTCAAGGATCTGGGGATTGAGGTCAGTGGCGGTTTCAACAACCACTTCCCTGTGTTGAATAGTACTTTTTTTATACAAGACAAAAAACACCGCGAATATCGCTATAATAAGAACAACGAGGAGGATGTTATTTTTATTTTGAGAAATAATTTTCATATTCTAGTTACAAGTACTTGAAACATGATACCCGGCGGTAATTGCTTCTGGTGCTGAGGTAAAGTATACCCTGTTTTCAGGCTTTACTCGAGTGAGACCGGAACAGCCTTTTGGGTAGTACGTCTTCCCTGTTTTTGATCCTGCATAAGCCCAATGCTCTGGTTCGGTAGTACTTCCTGCTTGGTTATATTGAGGAATCGCAGTTTTTACCAAGGGTGGATAGATTACCTGGATAGGCTCTAGTTCCCCTTTGGCAGATAATGTGGAGATACGCCCCAATGTAAAAACAAGCCCTAAAACAAGGATTATAGAGGTGATTTTGAGGATAACTATCCCCCAGGGCTTGATTTTTATAAGGGTTTCTGGTATGCTCATAGAACTTAATTATCAAGCTAATTATATAGTAAGTATACACCACTATGGCACATAGAAAAGCCGGAGGTACCGCGCGTAACCTCCGAGATTCAAACCCTAAATACCTTGGTACGAAATTGTACGATGGACAGACTGCACAGTCTGGTTCGATTATTATCCGACAGCGAGGTACTCGTATTTTGGCTGGTAAGAATGTCCGAGTAGGTGTTGATCATACACTCTACGCTGATAAATCTGGTATCGTAAAATTTACCACCAAGCGAAAAATGAAGTTTGATGGAACAACAACTCTTAAAAAGGTTGTGAACGTTATCTAAATAATAAAAAATCCCGTAAGGGATTTTTTATTATACAAGTATTACTTTGTAATCGAGCGTGTGTTTTTTGGTCCCAATGGTCACAGTATGGTCCCCTACTGCCTTAATTGATTTGGTGTAATCCAGAATGAGGTCCTTGGCGATAAAAATATTGTGAGATTCTTTTATTGCATGACAAATTTCTTGGGCTGTAACGGCTTGATATAAATGACCCTTACCATCATGTGCGTGACCGCTGAGAGTCACTGATTTGGTCTTTGCAATATCAGCAAGAAGCTGCTTCAATTCCCCATCCTTCTTCATTTCCTGCTCACTTGAGATCTTCTGACCTGCTTTGATTTTTAAAATAGCTTCATCTGTTGCGCGGACCACTGATCCAGAAGGTATCAAAAAGTTCTGAGCGTATCCATCTGATACCTCTTTCACATCGTTTATTTTTCCAATATTCTTTACGTTTTTTATAAAAATGACTTTCATGTTCGGCTCCCTCCTCTTATTAAGAGGAGGGCTGGGGTGGAGTTATTTTAATAATTTCAATGCGGCATCCATCTGCGGATCAGAGTACTCCCCTGTTTTAGGATCCTTGACCGCCTTGTCTTCGACAATCACAGAAGGCTTGATACCTTGATGAGAAATAGAAACACCATCAGGAGTCAGCCATTTCGCAACAGTAACCTTAAGAGACGATCCATCCTTGAGAGGTACCAGTTCTTGAACAGAACCCTTACCAAAGGTGATGGTTCCTACTAGTTTTGCAACATTGTGTTCAGCAAGTGCTCCAGCAAGAATCTCAGAAGCTGACGCTGATCCCCCGTTCACCAGTACGATGATTTGCGGTTGCTTAGCAAGTAAGGTGAACCCTTTACTTTTATGAAGCACTTCAGCACGATCGGTTCCAGAATTTTCTCGAACCACCACCTCTCCAGACTTGAGGAAATAACTTGCAATATCCACAGCCGCATCTAGATAACCACCAGGATTATTACGCAAATCAATAATCAGTTTTGTTTTTCCTGTCTCACTAAATTTTGTAAGCGCATCAGTGAACAATACCGCAGAATTTTCTGAGAAACTATAGAGACTGATGACAAACACATCACCTACTTCCTTTGTATCAATAGTTGGGAGTTTTACAATATCGCGAACGATACTAATTTTTCTAAGCTCAGTCTCACCTTTACGATAAATACTCAAGGCGACGGTCGTTCCGATATCGCCACGAATAATATTAATAGCACTATCAATATCCATACCATCCGTTTTTTTACCATCGACTTCGGTGATAATATCCCCCGATTTGATCCCTGCTTTTTCCGCAGGAGAGTCCTTCATAGGCGCAATGACCGTGATAGCGCCATCTTTCTCACCTACTTCCATACCTACCCCACCAAAAGAACCTTTTACCTGGGCATCGAATAATTTTGCCTGTTTCGGTGGAAAAAATACTGTGTAAGGATCACCATAGGAAGCTACAAGTCCAGAAATAGCGCCGTACACGCTGTCCTTGGTTTCAGGGGTTGTTTCCTTGAACGGATATTTTTCCCCAAGGAGTTTCCATACACTCCAAAACTGAGAGAGGTCAGTAGTTTCAATGAGGGATTCATTTAGTGTATGGTTACTGAATATTTTTGCAACAACTGGTTTTGTTCCCACAAAAGCACCCAGAACAAAAACTCCAGCAGTGAGTGCAAGGAGTCCCAAAGAGTTGATAATAGATTGGTATTTTTTCGGTGACATAATTAAAGAGTGTCTATTTCATGCTCTACTCGATTGTTCATATCAGCAACAATCTCATCTGCAATTTCATTGATTTCCTCTTGAACCTCTTCTTCAATAATAGTAGCCCGCACGAGAGCTCGTTCCCGGCGCTTCTTTGCTATAGTTTTAAGAATCCATCCAATTCCAATAATAATGACAGAGATGATACTCGCAAGAAACTTTTTCCAACCAGTGGGAAGTCCGGAAAAGATTACCAAAAGGTTGACAAACCCCAATACAATAAGTGTTGTGCCGTATTTCATATACCTGAAAGTATACCAAGGTTATTGAGTTTTTGGAAGCGGTGCAGGGTCTTGAGTATAAGCCGCGGTGGTGTATTTATTACTTGGATCCCACATCATCCATGAGTCTAGTCCAGAATCATACACAGCCTTCATTTGCGCCTTAACCATGTCTGAGGTATAGGTTACTCCCCCTATACTGAAGTCTTGAATCCATGGACGGATTTGTGAATAATTCACATGAGACTTTACTAATTCTGATGCATAAGGATCAGCAAGCATCGCATCAATTTTCTTCTTCGCACCAGCGAGAGCCTTCATAACCGTCTCGTAAGGTTTTGTTGCTGGGACGGCAATAC
>CALRGS010000043.1 GCA_943357975.1 Candidatus Nomurabacteria bacterium
GGGAAGGTAAAAGAGGTTTAGTACTCCCACGCCCAGCTTCGCTGAGGCACTCCCTCTAAAAGAGGGAGACAATGCATCTGTAGCTCAGTTGGTTAGAGCTCCGAGCTTATACCTCGGTGGTCCCTGGTTCGAATCCAGGCAGATGCACAAAATATTTTATTTAGATGTTTCTATAGGAGGAGGTGATGGTTAGAATTTCTGATATACTAAGCTTTATGAAAGAGCAGGATCCCGTATATAAAAAGCCTATTTCAAATTTGAATGAGGTTTTTCCTGTCCGGAAATCTTTAGGTCTCTTGATTACAAAAAAAGAACAAATCCAGGAAATTGTTGAGTTGCCTCTCATCAAGGCATGTGAGGAGTTCTGGGATAAAAATATCAGAACATATGACTCTTCTGCAAATAGTAAGGATATAGAAGCAGGGCACTGCTATATTCGACTTGATTTTGATAGTCTTTCTGAGGAAAATAAAAGGATTGCTGAGCAATACGGGGAACCGTATGAAGACGTAAAAATACGATTGATCCAACTTAATTTTCCCGTAACAGAAAATGAGACCGTAGAGAGTCTGGCCACAAAAGTAGTAGTTATTGCTGATACTTTTGAAAAACAGGCGCCTTTATGGATTCACCCGATGACCCTTGAAGAAACTATAAATAACTTTGAAGATAGTCATGGAAAAGAATACCCTGATTCGGTACAGAAAGAGAAAGAGCGATTATTACAACCTGGAGCATGGGAGGCAGAATGCAAAAGACAAGGAAAATATTTTGATTCTAAAACAGAGACTGCTTGGGAAAGTGAGGAATATTTTAGAAAATTTGATGAGTATTTTGAAATCCAACGGGAGTACTAGTTAATCCTCTTAAGCTTCTTAAAATACGCCAACAGTTTCTTCCCATTTGCCACATCATTTTTATTTCTCTCTAAACACTCACGATTCGTGAGTTGTTTTGATTTCGCATAAACTATTACCTCGGTGGTCCCTGGTTCGAATCCAGGCAGATGCACAAACTTGTCACAAAACAGCGTATACTACGTAATACTATGGTGGACCGGGATTTTCATCGATTATATACCGAGCGATTTACGCCTATTTATAAATATGTGTACTTTCGGGTGAGGAATTATGATGTTGCAACTGACATCGCCCAAGACGTATTCCTCAAGGTTTTTGAAGGCAATAAACACCTTGACCAAGAAACAGAGCTGAGGTTTTTATACACAGTAGCGCGAAATAAAGTAATCGATTTTTTTAGAAAGAAACAAACAACAAGTCTCGATGCTAATCAAGAACTCTTTCACACGATTACAGATATCAGTATCTTGCGACCAGATGATCAGGCCGTACAAACAAGTGATACAGCAACATTATTTGGACTCCTTGATCAGCTACCTGATAGTGACAGAGAAATTATTATCATGCGTCATTTACAAGAACTTGAATATGAAGAAATTGCAGAGATTGTAGACAAAGAAGAGTCAAGTGTGAGACAAACAGTTTCTCGAGGAATCAAGAAACTTAAAGAATTATATGAACAAGGATAATAAAACACAAAAACAGATTGAGCAGTTATTCGTATCCGTTCGTGAGGATGTGAAGGTTCCTTCATATGGAACTTTTTATTCGAGGATGCAATCTGTCACAAAACCCACCGAGGCGCGTAATACTGTACGTGGATGGAAATTAATCCCTTCACTGAGGATGGTGGTAGGAATAGTATTCGTCTCAGTATTAATGCTTCCTGTGATATACTCGCATAAGGCATCAGAGACCGATCCGTTACTTGTCACTATTTCAGACGAGGGAACTCAAGAAATTGAAAACCTTGTACATGAAGACGAACTTATCAGCGATATCCTAAATCGTTACCTGCAACAACTTGAAACGATCAATGGATAATTTATTTTTATAATCATTAGTTATAATCTATGAACAACAAACTTACAACAACCTTATCAAGTCTGACTATTATGGGAATGGTTTTTGCATCACCTCTTGCCGCATTTGCAAAAGAGGGTGAAAATACCCCAAAGCCAAACGCGGGTGCAAATTTCTGTACGGTGATCAACAGTGAAGATTTTAAGGCACTTACAAAATTTGAGGATAACCTTGTAAAGCGTGATGAGAGTCAGGCGACTCGAGATGGAAAAATCGAAGAGCGTCGTGGTCTCTTTGATCAGAAAAGAGGAGATAAGAAATCAGAATTTGAAAATAAGCAAGAAGTTCGTGGTACAAACCTAGAAGGTAAGGGGCTCACCGTTGAACAAAAAGCAGCACTAGATGCAGCTCAGATTGCGGTACAAGGAGCGCTTGACCTTAAAACAGTCGACCTCAATGCACTCATTGCAGAATTTAGAAACAATATGGATCAAATTCGTTCAGAACACCGAACAGAAATTGATGGAGCCCTTGCAAATGTAAAGGGAGACATTGATGCTGCTATTGCAAAAGCTAAAGCTGATTGTGCTGCAGGGATTGCACCAGAAACAGTAAAGGCAAGTTTCCAGGCCTCAATGAAAACAATACATGAAAAGTTTGCAACAGATAGAAAAACTATTCAAGCAGAAACCAAGGCTGATGTTCAGACCCAAGTAGAAGCGCGAAAGACAGAACGTGCAACCGTTCGTGAATCATTCCGCACATCAATCAAGACTGCATGGGAGTCATTCAAGTCATTGTTTGGAAATAAAGAATAATATAAAAACCACTCAATTGATTAAATGGGTGGTTTTTATATTATTCAAAATGAATTTGAAAATCTTTTTTCTCGACCAGTGATTTGATGATGGGGTACTTTGTAAGTGTTGGGTCCAGTCTTACGAGACTCATTGCTTCATTGCGTGCGAATTCTACCATCTTGATATTTTTGATTGCGTCCATACCAATATCAGAAATACCCCATTGTTTAATGCCTGCCAGGTCTCCAGCACCACGCTGCATGAGGTCGAGTTCAGCAAGTTCAAACCCATTCTTTGCTTGTATGAAGGCAAGGAGCCTATCTCGAGTCTTGGTAGATTTTGCTTCTGCAAACAGGTAACAATAGGCTTGATGATTTCCACGGAGTACACGTCCGCGTAATTGGTGGAGCTGCGCAAGTCCAAACCGATCAGCTCCCTCGATAACAATATTAGTTGCATTAGGAACGTTTACTCCCACCTCTACGACAGAAGTAGAAACGAGAATGTCTATTTCATGATTTGAAAACTTTTTCATAACCTCAGCCTTTTTTACTGGGGTCATTTTACTATGCATGATAGCTATCCGGTATCCTTTGAAAACATCTCGCTCAAGTCGCTTGGCCTCAGATACTACCGATTTTGCAATCAGAGCCTGTTCCATGTCAGGATCGGGCTCATCAATCCGAGGGCAGATGATGTAGGCTTGTCGTCCTGCTTGTAGTTCAAGTTTTATTTTGTCATACGCCTTGATTCTTTTTTCTTCTGCGCCAGCAACAATTTCGGTAATGACTGGTTTACGTCCACTGGGCATTTGATCAATGACCGTGAGGTCCAGGTCTCCATAGAGGGTGAGAGCTAGGGTTCGTGGAATAGGAGTAGCGGTCATTGATAAATAATGGGGAGCGTGGCCTTCTTTTTTTGCGAGCTTCATACGTTGATTGGTACCAAATCGATGCTGCTCATCAATAATAACGAGGCCTAAGTCTTCGAAGGCTACTGATTTTTGAATCAAGGCGTGAGTTCCAATAAGGATGGGAATTTCACCATTCTTTACCCATTTTAATAGTTGTGTGCGTGAAATTTCTGTCCAGGGCTTTTGGCTCGAGGCAGTCTTGGTAGGGAATTTTCTACAACCACTTCCTGTAATGAGCCCGATTGAAATTCCTGTATGTTTGAAATATTCTATAAAGTTTTCAAAGAGTTGTGTCGCAAGTACTTCGGTAGGTGCCATGTAACCAACTTGAAGACTCCCAAAATCCTGACCCTCGGGACGATTTTTTATTGTTGCGTACGCAACAGTTGCGGCAACAAATGTTTTTCCTGATCCTACATCGCCTTCGATTAATCGCGACATGGGTTTATCCATTTGAAAATCTTTCAAAATAGTATCGATCGCATCGGTTTGGGACTGGGTAGGTGTAAAAGGGAAGCGGGAAATAAAGTCTTTAATATCTGCATGGGGAATTTTAAGCTTGTATGAGAAGAGTTGTTCGTACTGGTTGCGTTGTTGTTGGCGCGAAACTTGGATGAGGAAAATTTCTTCAAAAGCAAAACGCTTGCGCGCAGATTCGGCATGCTCCTTTTTTTCTGGATTATGGATCCATACCATGGCCGTTGCAAAGCTCGGTAGGTTATATTTTTTTAAAATTTCAGTAGGGATGGGATCAGGAATAGTCTCGTGTACTTTATTTTGAAGAATTTTATGAATGGCATGATAAAACCATTTGGACGTGATACCTCGTGATTCTGGGTACACTGCATATCCAAACTTCGCCCTCGCCTCACCCGGTTCGCTGCGCGAACCACCCTCTCCACTAGCGTGGAGAGGGTCGCTGAATAACATGTTGTGTGAATCAATTGGCATATCGGGAACTTTTTCTATTTCCGGGTTCACTAAACTTTTTCCATATTTTCCATCAGAAATTTTTCCCGTTAATTTTACCTTGTCGCCCTCATGAAACATTTTCGCAAGGTAGGCCTGGTTCATCCAAACTACTTTTATCTTTGTTCCTGATAAATCAGTAAGGGTTGCAGTGCCCATAGGAATTTTAGACTTGAAACCCTTCTTGGTCTCAAGTTTTGATAATTCACCATAGAGGGTGACCATGGTCCCAGCTTCCGCAGAGTCGATACTTGTAATAGATGACATGTCGCTATAGCGCGTGGGGAAGTGGTACAGCAAATCAGCCAAAGTTTTTAACTTCAATCGTGCCAAGGCTTTTTGTTGAATTGGGTTTAATCGAAAGGTTTTTTCGATAAGGGTATGTTCCTGCATG
>CALRGS010000044.1 GCA_943357975.1 Candidatus Nomurabacteria bacterium
ATAAGCAAGAAATCGCACACGAATTTCAACATGCCGTTGCCGATGTCTTGATTAAAAAAACAAACAAAGCTATCGAGGAATTTGGTATTCAAACGCTTATTATTGGTGGCGGTGTTGCTGCAAGTAGTTTTATTATTAATTCTTTTCAAGAAAACTTAGACAAGAATTTTCCAGAGACAAAACTCCTTGCTCCTACCAAAGGCCTTACGGGTGATAATGCACTCATGATTGCCCTGGCTGGGTATTTCAAGGTACAAAAAAACCCTGATGCCATCTACAACGTAGACGATATCAAGGCTATTGGGAATTTAAGCCTGTGATTTTTCATAATGTAAACAAATCTGTCTTCCAAACTTTGGAGTCGTGTAAGTTATAAAAAGAAATTTCCCAAATATTTTCCGACCGAAGAGCGTCTTTGGTCGAGTTCTTTCGCGATGTTGTTTCTGTCTTTTACTAACTGTTTTTCGTTTAGTTCCTGCCACATCTCTGTTTTTAGTTCAAAAGCACCATACCACGGCTCTCTATTTTTGCCAAATAAAAAAACTGCCTCACCGTCGCGGCTGGCAGTCTTCCCTCACAAATACCGGGTTTTCACTTTTGTCCCTTTTGGTAGCGTCATCATATCTGTTGACTACCGATGGAGGAACGTTCTCTGTAGTTTGGTCTAGGGGGAATAGACATACCCTACCACACTCGAAAAAATAAATCAATTATGGTATAGTTCCCCCATGACATTCGAGAACAAAAACAACCTCCCTGAGAGGCTTTTACAGCCGTATAGCCCAAGCGCAACTGAGTCAGTTATTTACAAAATATGGGAAGACTCTGGATTTTTTAATCCAGATATTTGTGTAGAAAAAGGTATTACCAAGCCTGACGCGAAACCTTTTACTATCATGATGCCCCCTCCAAACGTAACAGGTGTTTTACATATGGGGCACGCTCTCATGGTTACTCTTGAAGATATTATGATTCGTTTCAAACGCATGCAGGGATATAAAACACTCTGGCTTCCAGGAACCGACCATGCCGCAATTGCAACCCAATCAAAAGTTGAGGGTGAAATTAAAAAGAAAGAGGGGCTTTCTCGACACGATCTCGGACGTGAAGAACTCCTTCGTCGAGTAAATGAATTTGCACAGAACAGTCACGATACGATTGTCTCTCAAGTAAAAGTACTTGGTGCCTCATGTGATTGGTCGCGTGAAGCTTTTACAATGGACGAGAAGCGTAATCTTGCCGTTCGCACGATGTTTAAAAAAATGTACGACGATGGGCTTATCTATCGTGGACACCGTATTGTAAACTGGGATCCAAAAGGTCAGACCACTATTTCTGATGATGAAATAGTTTACGAGGAACGAAAATCTGTTTTATATACCTTTAAATATTCAAAAGATTTTCCTATTTCAATTTCAACCACCCGACCAGAAACCAAGGTTGGTGACGTTGCTGTTGCTGTACACCCAGACGATACTCGCTACCAACACTACGTAGGACAAACATTTGAGATTGCAGATTTCTGCGGAGTACCCCTTACTATTAAAATAATCGCAGATGATTCGGTAGAGAAAGATTTTGGAACTGGAGCTCTCGGAGTTACTCCAGCTCATTCTATGATCGACTGGACCATCGCAGACCGTCACAACCTTCCGCGACCACAGGTTATTAATGAATACGCAAAAATGACTGTTGGCGATGAACGGATCTTGAATAAAAAAACTACCGAGGCACGAGAAGTTGTTGTTGCATGGCTTCGTGACCAAGGACTCCTTGATGGAGAGCAAGAAACAAATCAAAATATTGCTACCGCTGAACGAACAGGTGGTATTGTTGAACCGTTGCCTAAATTACAATGGTTTATTGATGTGAACAAAGAAATTCCTGATCGAGGAAAAACTCTTAAGCAAATTATGCGAGAACCTGTTGAACAAGGATCTATTAAAATTCTTCCAGATTATTTCAATAAGACCTATTTCCATTGGATTGATAATTTGAAAGACTGGTGTATTTCACGTCAGATTTGGTACGGACACCGCATTCCTGTTTGGTATAAAGGTGAGGAAATTTATTGTGGAACAGAAGCTCCTACAGATGCAGGATGGGCTCAGGATGAAGACACCCTTGATACTTGGTTTTCGTCAGGACTTTGGACATTTTCAACTCTTGGTTGGCCAGAAAAAACAAACGATCTCGAGATTTACCATCCAACTGATGTGCTCGAAACAGGATACGAAATCCTATTCTTTTGGGTTGCACGTATGATCCTTATGACAGGATACGCGCTTGAAACAGTTCCATTTAAAACCATATACCTCCACGGGACGGTTCGTGATGGGCAGGGGCGAAAAATGTCTAAATCTCTAGGAAATGGAATAGACCCATTAGATATTGCGCAAAAATTTGGCTCAGATGCTGGACGTATGGCACTTGTCGTTGGAACAGCCCCAGGGACTGATAGTAAGATTGATGAAAATAAAATCAAAGCTTACTCAAAATTCGCAAACAAAATTTGGAACGCCACACGATTCGTACTTGATAATGTTGCCGATTTGAATATGAATGAACCTATTGAATTTGATACCGAAGATCAAACTTCTCATGATGAACTTACCTCCTTGATTAAAGAGATTACTATAGAAATGGAAGAATATAAATTCTATATCGTATCTGAAAAACTCTATCACTATTTCTGGCACACCTTCGCTGATGTGATTATTGAGCGATCAAAGAAAAAAATAAGTGACCCTGCCTCATCGTCGGATAAAACGAGTGCGCAATGGCTCATTTATACCCAACTGATAACTCTTATGAAACTACTCCACCCATTCATGCCGTTCGTAACTGAAGAAGTTTGGAGTATGATTCCTCAACAAAGCGAGACAAGTGGAAAGAAATTGCTTATAATAGAGTCATGGCCAATATAAGCATCAGCGCTATTTTATATGCCGTACTCGGCGGTGCTGTCCCAACCTTTTTATGGTTGTGGTTTTGGTTGTCCAAGGATGATCATCCAGAACCTGGAATGGTACTCACCCTTGCATTCATCGGTGGAGCCCTCTCGGTAGTTGCATTACTTCCCCTCCGGCCCTATGTTGAAGGACTCCCCCTCGACCCCCAACAAGTTATTGTCCTCTATGCTGCACTCGAAGAAATTTCAAAATTTGTCGTCGTTGCATTGATCAGTTTTGGAGCTCGCACCCTTGTTGAATCAACTGATTATACTATCTATCTAGTAACTGGCGCACTTGGATTCTCGGCCCTTGAAAATACTTTCTATTTAATCAGCCCTATCCTCCAAAGTGAACCCTTGCAATCTATTGTAGTTACTGGAAACCTCAGATTCTTCGGGGCTACGGTCCTTCATACCATTTCAGTAGCTATCGTCGGAGTACTCCTGGGACTTGCGTGGCGTGCAGGATTTATAGGAAAAGCAATCGCTGCCTTATTTGGAATCGCTTTGGGAACCGGCTTGCACAGTGTTTTTAATTATTTTATAATGCAGAATACGAGACAAGGCACCATCACTGCTATTGCAACTGTTTGGTTCATCGCTGTTATCGTTATTTTGATCTTTGATCGTTTGCGCGCAATGCATCAAGTTATTGTACACCAAGAATATCAGCTCTAATGCAACTTACTACTTTCCTATGAACAATTCTACTAAAAAACGATCATTCTTCGAACGCCTCACCGGCAGTATTCGTATGGAGGATGATGAGCCAGTAACCATGACTACGCCCGTTAAGCGAGCATCTTTGTACGCTAAATATGATGACAACTACGAGGATGACCAAACCGTTGAGTCTTCGATTGAAATTTCAGCAACCAGTATCGAGGACTCTGATGAGGAGGCACAACTTGCAGTTGATGTGTACGAGACCAACAACGAGATTATTGTAAAAACCATGACTGCTGGAGTCAAAAAGGAGGAGTTACATATTAGTATTACCCGTGAATCACTCACGATTCGAGGAAAACGAATGAATGAGTCTCGTGCCTATCAGCACACCTATCATGCACAGGAACTCTACTGGGGATCATTCTCTCGAACGATTGAGCTTCCTGATGAGGTAGACATCGAACTTGCAACCGCAACAGAACATCATGGACTGATAACGATCAAGCTTCCAAAGTTTGATAAGAAGAAACAGACAACGTTGAAGGTGCAGTAATATAAAAATTTATAAGTAAAAAATCACCTGTACGGGTGATTTTTTACTTATCTGTGCCGAGAGCCGGATTCGAACCGGCGACCCCATCCTCTTCAGGGATATGCTCTACCAACTGAGCTATCTCGGCAAGTGAGGAGCCAATAAAGATGTTCCTACATCGTTATTGGTCCGAACGCCGCCGAGAGAAGCTTCGCTTATCTCGGCAAGTCCTTCCCCTATTTAGGCAAAACTGCCCCATCAGTATACAGAAATATGAGAAAATTTCAACTTATTTCTTAAAGGTATTTCCAAGGTCCACCAAAGCTGAGGCTTGGGTAGTAAAACCCGAAAGCGTCTCCTGTACTACTTGAAGGTATGGAAATGCAAAGTAGTACCCAGTAAGTGCGAGAACTACAATGAATGCCCAATAAAAAGCCGTCCAATTACGTGACCATCGTTGCCGTCGATCAATCCTGGTTACATACTCTCGAGTTTCTTTTGCAATACGCAATGTTTCTAATAAGGTTTTTTCAAGCTCTTGGTCGTTCATGTAATTATTGTAACAAACAATTTTATAAATATATAGTGCCCTCAGTACGAATCGAACGTGCATCTTTTCCTTAGGACGGAACTGCTCTATCCATTGAGCTATGAGGGCAAGCGAGGTACTTAACCTCTCCCCGCGACTTCATCGTCGAACCTCTCCCGTAAGGAGAGGTGGAAAACAAAAAGCT
>CALRGS010000045.1 GCA_943357975.1 Candidatus Nomurabacteria bacterium
TGCGGAAGTGGTGAGATTCGAACTCACGGTACCTTTCGGTACGACAGTTTTCAAGACTGTTGCCTTAAACCACTCGGCCACACTTCCGGGAACTATATTACACGGTTTTGGATATTTTTCAAGGGGTTATTCCTCCCCTGCGAAGGGGAGGTGCCCGAAGGGCGGAGGGGTGGTATACTGGAACTATGAATACTTGGATCAAGAAATCATTCATAGGAATCCTCCTGATTACGTTTGTCGGGTTGCTTTCATTTGGTTCAATGGTCCTCACCAAGGAGACGCATCGTTTATACACAGATTGTCCGTTTGCGGCAGACCAACAGGGGATGTGCCCAATGATGTCAGTCGAGCATGTTGAATTTTTTCCAATAACTACCGCTATCATTATTGGGCTAGGTATCACACTCCTGTTTTCTTTTAAAAAAGAGATCGTGCTTTTCCTTGAAAAACAAAGAGTCCGGAATAGCCAGTTACGGTACAAGAAAAAAATACCACTGTATCAAGACTTATTTTCACGAGGAATTTTAAATCCGAAAGCTCCATAACCAAGAGCGCTTTGATAAAGAATTATTAGAAAACTTTAATTTAAAAATATATTTTATATGGAAAACAAAAATACAATTATTATGTTACTCGTAGCGATTCTTGCCGTAGTCATTGGGTACTTTATTGGATCAGGAGTTTGTGGAAATAAAGCTGGTGGGACGATGCATCAAATGCCAGGCGGTGAAATGATGGTGGGCGAATCTATGGATATGGACCACATGATGAAAAGTATGTCAGCGAGCTTAGAAGGAAAAACGGGTGACGCGTTTGATCAAGCATTCTTGAAAGAAATGATTGTGCACCATGAAGGCGCTGTCGTAATGGCAAAACAAGTACTTGAAACATCAAAGCGTCCAGAATTGATCAAGCTCGCGAATGATATTATTACGGCTCAGACAGGAGAGATTAAGATGATGGGTGATTGGCAGAAGGCTTGGTTTAAATAGGTCTTACAAAACCACCCGAGAACCTCTTTGGGTGGTTTTTGTTTTTGTGCTAAAGTGCAATCATGAAATACATGGGTATCGACTATGGAACCAAAAGGATTGGAATCGCAATTTCTGACGAATCGGGTAAGTTTGCGTTCCCAAAAGTTATTGTTTCAACAGGTGCGAAAGCCTTGTCGGATATTGTGAACTTGATCCAGTCAGAAACTATTGAGCAGATTATTGTAGGGAACTCGCTTGATAATGCAGGGAATAGAAATGTAATTATGGAAGATGTGGATGTGTTTATTGAACAGCTCCATAAGCTTACGGGGGTACCTATTGGCTTTATGGATGAGCGATTTTCTTCAACCGCAGTACGCTCATTTGATTTTGAAAAACCAATTGCAAATACGCGAGGGAATAGTCGACCGACGAATCATATTGATGATCGTGCAGCTGCGATTATGCTCCAGAGGTATTTAGACAGACAGTAACACTCGCTTTTTTAAACTCCCCCTAGCCCCCTCTTGGCAAGAGGGGGAACTCGCACCAGCAAGCTCTAGATTGTAGATGTTCGGGTTCCCCTCCTCTTGCCAAGAGGAGGGGTTAGGGGTGGAGTTTTGAAAGCAGTGGTGGTATGGTATAGCAATATGGAAACAATCACCTACGATGAATTTAAAAAAATGGATATTAGAATTGGTACGATTAAGCAGGTAGAGCCAATTGAAGGAACTGATAAGTTGTTGAAATGTCAGATTGATTTTGGTGATCCTGAATTACGCCAGATTGTTTCTGGAATTCGAGAGTATTATCCAGAATTTGAAACCCTGGTTGGGAAGCAGGTGCTCTATGTTGTAAACCTTGAGCCAAGAGAGATTCGTGGAACCATGTCTCATGGAATGCTCATGGCTGTAGGGAGCGATAAGCCAATATTCCTTGTCCCAGAGACTCCTGTGGACGCAGGAAGTAAAGTACGATAAACTAAGTTAGAAAAGAGATCTTTCTTTTCTAACTCCCGCGATGAGCGGGTCATTAGAAAAAAATCCCCGGGTAGCTTCAGCAAGCACCCAGGGATTTTTTTATACCTTATGATATGATATTAGTATGAATTTCTTTGGATTATTTGAAAAACAAAAACCCGCGGTTGCTTGCTCATTGGATAATGGGTTTTTGCGATGGGTAGCTGTGGAGCAAGAAAAAAATAACAAGGAATTAGTTATCCAGGTTGCTGAGTATGGATCAGAACCCTTAGGAGAAGACATTGTAGATGAGCGCGATCATATTATTGACGACGCCCTGTTTGTGCAAAAATTAAAAACGTTGGCGATTTCTGGGACCAAGGATAATAAGCCAAAGTGGAATGAGGTAAGTATTGTTATTCCTGATAATGAGGCAATGATGTTTCATACCCATGTTGCCATGGAGCCAGAAAAGGAAATGGGGGATGTTATTATGGACCATATCAAGACCTATTGTCAGGCACAGAACCTCCTCCAATTGGCAGATTATATTTGTGAATACGATGTCATTCTAAAAACAGATTTTGGGTATGATATTCACGTGACCCTTGTTCCGCGATTGCACATTGAACACATTGCGCGACTATTTAAACAAGCAGGAATGCGGGTACAACATATCGAGACTGCACATCATGCGGTGGCTAAATCATGTTTGAATATTCCTCATGGGACAGGATATGTGATGGTATCATTTGGAAACCGTTCGACAACGATTGCTCTGATTCATGGTGAACATGTGGTGTCACACCAAGTTGTTTCTGTCGGTATTGAAACTATTTATAAAACAGTTGAAAAATATTTACGAGTTCCTCGTGCTGATGCAGAACGGATTATTAATCGTCATGGAGTGTTACAAACCCATCCGGACAATGGACTGCTCTCAGAATTATATTTGGCACTTGCGCCAGTGTATCGGAGTGTTGATCATCAGCTGGTAAGCCTTGGACAGATGGCGTATAAAATGTTTGGGCATCGGTTTACTACAAATGATTTACTGGTATATGGACAAGGCGTAGGCATCAAGGGCCTTGTCGGATTTCTCGGAGATCGTACAAACCTCCATGCGCGAGAGCTGGATGTGTGGGCAGGGCATACTGAAGACCGGGCGGCTATTATGAACCTTCCGGCAGATGAAGCATTGACCTATGCGGAACCGTTGTCACTGGCGCTGCTGTATTTGAAGAAATAAGTAAAAACCTCACCACAGCGAGCCTGTATCATATTTGTGCTTCCACTAGGAATCGAACCTAGAATTACGGCTTAGAAGTCCGCAGTTATATCCATTTAACTATGGAAGCAATTGGCCAGATGGTGTTAAGGCAAGCAAAGCCTAACATTTTTGCATTTTTAAGTAAATTATGATAACTTTATAAGACATGCGCTCTTAGCTCAGTTGGTAGAGCAACTCATTTACACTGAGAAGGTCGGGGGTTCAAGTCCCTCAGGGCGCACCAGTCATAAAACCACCGAAAGGTGGCTTTATGCTATAATCACCCCATTATGACTATAGGACAAATTGGATTTACTGCAGACTCAAAAGAGGCTGCTGCAGCTAAAAAATTTAAGAGTACATGGGAACAAAAAGTAGATTTTGAAACACTTGATAGATCAGAGGTGGCTGTTCGTGCACTTCTCGAGAAGAAGATGAAAACTTTTATTCCTGGAACGGATATTGAGGGTCTTATTACTGAACTTAAAAAGAATGAGTTTATCTTGCCAGAAGAAAAAAAGAAAGGGGGGTCTGTCCCAGAGGTTTTTATTGAAACAAAATATCAAAAAGTAGAAGGTGGGCTCAAGGTAGTAGAGGATGAAAATATAAAAAAACAAATTGAGGAAAATAAATTCTTTGAATCCCTCAAAGAAAGCGTCTTTAAAAATGAGGCAGAACTTGAGCAGGTCTATGAAAAATCCCTTTCGCTTGGAAAAGGCAATCTTGAACAAATAGAAGAAACTGAAGAGTATTACCATCAATTTGCACACCTTGTAAAAGGAGGGGAAGAAAGGATTAAAAAAGACCTTGAAGGTCTCAAGGAAAGAAAAGATCTCTTTGAAAAAAATAAAGCCGAGCTTGATTCAAAAACTGCACATAAAGCAGAGCAGGCTAAAAAGGTGGCAACTATTGTTGAGCGGGCGATTGTTCATAGTGTTTCCACCTTAGAATGGTATGGAGAAGATGTAAGTATTGAACCAACTTCTCAGTTCGATGATGTTAAGCGAGGTGTTGATGATGTGTTACAAATAAGAAAAGAGGAGGCTGATAGTTTCTTGGGATTAGGAATTGATGTGACCTATCGAGGGCTTCTCAGTGAGCAGTATAGGCAGAAAATATTCACCTTGTTAAAGTCTATCCAAGGTGGATATGCAACTAAAATAAAATATTTCAAAAATCATCAAGGAGAATGTATGCGAGAATTTTCAGTTCCAAAAGTTGTTCTTTTCTTCGATACTCAGGACGTGAAAGAGCTTGTTCACATGGTTAAGAATATTGACAATGTCGAAATCATGAAAAACTATAAAGACAGTCCGATGAAGTTCAAGGTCTTGAATCAGATCATCATTCAATGTGAACTCCTTGCAGCATTTGCTGAAGAATATCAAAATCCTATATTTAGAAAATATCAAGAAGTCGTTGCGACCATTAAAGAGCTTTCATGGAAAAATGAAGAGATTAAAAAAAACCTCGATGCTCGTCATGAAGATGAGGTGACCAAACATATGAAGTATTTGATAGAAGAGTTTAAAAAACAAGTTTAAAAATAATAAAAAACCCCGGATCCGGGGTTTTTTATTA
>CALRGS010000046.1 GCA_943357975.1 Candidatus Nomurabacteria bacterium
CTCGCAAAAATTGACGAGGATGGTGTGACCTTTAAATCATACAAGGATGGCAGTGAACATCGTTTTACCCCTGAACGCTCAATGGAAATTCAGTGGAATTTAGCGGCTGATATTATTTTTGCATTTGATGAATGTACCAGTCCTATTGCGCCAGAAAAATATCAACGCGAAGCAATGGATCGCACCCATCGTTGGGCATTGCGAAGCCTTGTTGCGCATAATGAGTTTGATCAAGAAAAGAAACAGGCATTGTTTGGTGTGGTCCAAGGTGGACGATTTCAAGAACTACGCAAGGAGTCTGCACAAGCTCTCGCAGATATGGTTACAGAACAAGGCGATCAATTCGATGGTTTTGGAATTGGTGGATCATTCGAGAAAGACGATTTGGGGACTGCGGTGAAATGGGTAAATGAGATTCTTCCAGAAAATAAGCCAAGGCACCTCCTAGGAATTGGAGAACCTATAGACTTTTTCCTTGGAGTAGAAAATGGATGTGATACGTTTGATTGTGTTGCGCCGACACGTATTGCACGTAATGGAGGATTATATACCAAAGATGGGAAAGTAAATATTAACAATGCGGTTCATAAAACCAGCTTCATTCCTGTTGAGGATGGGTGTGCTTGTTATACTTGTACAAGTTATACCCGAGCCTACCTCGCGCACCTCTTCCGATCTGAAGAAATGCTTGGTGCGACATTGGCGTCTATTCATAACCTCTATTTTATAAACAAACTGGTGGCGGATATTCGCATAGCGCTGTTGGAGGATAAGTTTTTTGAGTTTAAAGATGCCTTTTTGATAAAGTACTACAAGAGAGTAGACTAAAGAAAATAGTTACTCTGACAAGGTTTCTATATGAACTCAAAATGGCAAGAAAAGGATGGGTTGGTTGTACCGATTCAGGAGTAGAAAAAGACGGTTTTAGGCGGATAAAAGCGGCACCTGAAAAGGGGCCGTTTTTTACTTGACTTTCTAACCCATTCATATATACTACTTTTCGTCACATTTCAAATTTTGACAGACAGGAGGATACATGGCCGAAAGGCTCTTTTGTTTAGTAATCCACCATTTTAGGCTTGTAATACTTGCATAAAATCAAGGGTTTGCTATACTCCCGTCTGTCACTCTTAAAAAAGTGAACAGATTAAATTATTCGTTTTTTGTCAACAGAAGCAAGCCTGATTCGGACTCCAGTGTTGGATCGAATGCAGGCAGATTATGCAATCTTATATTCGAGATAAAAGCATTATATTTTTTTATAAATTCTTTTGTTTCGTTCTATGAGAATTACAAAACTGGAAGGGCTTAGCTAACTATCGTACAAGAATGTTGGTTAAGCGCAAAAACTTCCTGTTTATTCTTTTTTAGTAGAGTTTGATCCTAGCTCAGGATGAACGCTGGCGGCGTGGATAAGGCATGCAAGTCGAACGGAAAAATTACTGGAAAGCTTTGAGAAAGTAAGGTAGCAATACTGAACTGACGATTTGACGGAAGGATAATTTTTTAGTGGCAAACGGGGTAGTAACATGTGGGTACATACCCAGAAGTCGAGAATAATCCATCGAAAGGTGGACTAATACTCGATAGTCCCTACGGGGTAAAGTCTTCGGACGCTTCTGGAATGGCCTGCACGGTATCAGCTAGTTGGTAGTGTAACGGACTACCAAGGCTATGACGCCTAGGGGAGGTGAGAGCCTGACCCCCACCATTGGAACTGCGACACGGTCCAAACACCTACGGGTGGCTGCAGTCAAGAAACTTTGGCAATGCACGAAAGTGTGACCAAGCGACGCCGCGTGATTGATGAAGCCCTTCGGGGTGTAAAGATCTTTTATGCATGAGAAAATTATTGATGTTAGTGCATGAATAAGGGGCTCCTAACTCTGTGCCAGCAGGAGCGGTAATACAGAGGCCCCGAGCGTTATCCGGAATTATTGGGCGTAAAGGGTGCGTAGGTGGTTTTGTTAGTCGAATTTCAAAGATCTGGGCTCAACCCAGGGACGGGATTCGAAACGGCAAGACTCGAGTATGTGAGAGGTGAACGGAACTCATGGAGTAGGGGTGAAATCCGTTGATATCATGGGGAACACCAAATGCGAAGGCAGTTCACTGGCACATTACTGACACTCAAGCACGAAAGCGTGGGTAGCGAATGGGATTAGATACCCCAGTAGTCCACGCCCTAAACGATCTTCACTAGCTATACGGAGTATCGACCCTCTGTGTGGCGTAGCTAACGCGTTAAGTGAAGCGCCTGGGAAGTACGACCGCAAGGTTAAAACTCAAAGGAATAGACGGGGACTTGCACAAGCGGTGGATGATGTGGTTTAATTCGACGATTCACGAAGAACCTTACCAGGGTTAGAAATCAAGACGAAGATAGGCAGAAACGCTTATCGTCTTCGGACGGCTTGACAGGTGATGCATGGTTGTTGTCAGTTCGTGGTTTGAATTGTTCCCTTAAGTGGGGTAACGAACGAAACCCTCGTTGTGTGTTATATTTGTCACACGAGACTGCCCCCTCCCTGAGCACAAATCAATATTAGTATTGGTTTGCGAACAGAGAGGGGGGAGGAAGGAGAGGATGACACCAAATCAGCATGTCCCTTGATACCCTGGGCTACACACGTCATACAATGGTCACTACAGTGGGTTGCAATACCGTAAGGTGGAGCCAATCCCCAAAAGTGGCCTCAGTTCAGATTGAGGTCTGAAACTCGACCTCATGAAGCTGGAATCGCTAGTAATCGCAGGTCAGCTATACTGCGGTGAATACGTTCTCAAGTCTTGTACTCACCGCCCGTCAATTCAAGGGAGCCGGTAGCACCCGAAGTCTGTCGCAAGATGGCCTAAGGTGAGATTGGTGACAGGGAATAAGTCGTAACAAGGCACGGGTAGCGGAAGCTGTTCGTGGATCAATTCAATTGAAAATCGTTTTTTAGTTGGGAACTTCGGTTCTCCTAAAAGATCTATTGTCGATGAGTCTACTAGATTCGATGATTACGCTATCATCATTAAAATGCGTACGGTGGCCCCGTAACCGTTATATGGGGCCAAAAACCAGATCGTGTCATTCTGTACAGAGACATGATTGGTCATAGGACGAAACAAAAGAGCGTATAAATTTCTTTTGAGTCACAAGATCGCATAATCACAAAAACTATCCAAGGAATTGGGTAGTTTTTGTTTGTGAAAAATGGTAAGGTGGTTTTACAATGTTCACTAATAAGTTTGTTTTGAAGAGTCACTACCAGCCTGCAGGGGATCAGCCTGAGGCGATTTTGTCGTTGATGAAAGGATTGGGGAAGGGGATGCAGAAGCAGACATTACTGGGAGCTACAGGAACAGGGAAGACTTTTACCATTGCGAATATTATTGAAAAAACTCAAAAACCTACACTAGTTATTGCCCATAACAAAACCCTCGCCGCACAGCTTGCCCAGGAGTTTACGGAATTTTTTCCCGATGCGGCGGTGCACTATTTCGTTTCCTACTACGATTACTATCAGCCAGAAGCCTACATGCCGATGACGGATACGTATATCGAAAAAGATGCTCAGATCAACGAAGAAATTGACCGTCTTCGCCATGCATCTACTCAGGCACTCCTCACACGTAAAGACGTGATCATTGTTGCTTCAGTTTCATGTATTTACGGCTTGGGTTCTCCAGAGGAATATAAAGCAATGAATGTAATGGTAAAACTCGACATGGAAATTTCGAAGCGAGAATTGATGGAGAGACTTGTTGGAATTCATTTCGTGCGCACGACGGCTGATTTATTGTCAGGGCAATTTCGTTCGGTTGGAAATAAGGTGGATATTATGCCAACATCAGAAAAATTCATGTATTCAATTACGTTTGCAGGGAATCAGGTTTCCTATATCCAGGTTATTGATCCAGTGACTTCTACCGTACTTGAAATACCTACAGAGTTTTTCCTCTTCCCAGCAAAGCACTTTTTAACCAGTGGTCCAAAGAAAGACCGTGCGATGAAATTGATCGAGGCTGAAATGAAGGATGTTGTGAAGAAGTTTGAAAAAGGAGGAAAGCTCCTTGAGGCAGAACGTATCAAACGGCGCACCCAAAACGACCTCTCGATGATTCGTGAGGTGGGGTACTGCTCTGGAATTGAAAACTATTCTCGACATTTGTCAGGTAAAAATGCTGGAGATCCACCCGAAACATTGATGTCGTATTTTCCCCATGATAAAAATGGAAACCCAGAGTTCCTTACCGTGATTGATGAATCACACGTAACGCTTCCTCAACTCCATGGAATGTATGCTGGGGATGCGTCTCGAAAAAGTACACTCGTTGAATTTGGATTTCGTCTGCCTAGTGCCAAGGATAACCGGCCGCTTAAATATGATGAGTTTGAAAAACGTATTGGGCAAGTAATTTATACATCAGCGACTCCAAGTAAGTTGGAACTTGAAACTTCTGATCAGGTCGTGCAACAGGTTATTCGCCCTACAGGACTGGTGGATCCGTTGATAGAAATTCGCCCAGTAACCCCCTCTTTTAGAGGGGGCGACGGCGTAGCCGCGGGGGGCGTTGGACAAATCCAAGACTTTATCAAGGAAACAGAAGGGGAGATAAAAAAAGGAGGCAGAGTCCTTGCAACAACGTTGACCAAGAAAATGGCAGAGGACTTATCAGAGTATCTGAAAGAGCGAAAAATAAAAGCAGAATATTTACATAGTGATGTGAAGACTATTGATCGTATTAAAATTATTACGGAATTTAG
>CALRGS010000047.1 GCA_943357975.1 Candidatus Nomurabacteria bacterium
ACAACTAGCGATTGAGCTTGATGGGATTCAACATGCAGGAAATAGAGAATATGATTTGGAACGAGAAGAGTATTTTGAGGGTCTTGGGATTATAACTATTAGATTTTGGAACTATGAAATTAATAGTGATATTCGATTGGTGAAAAATAAAATAGCAGAGTTCATTAAAACTGTTATTCCACTAGTCGACCCTCTTAAGGTACATTATTAATAATTTATCTACTCTATTCTCCATAAGGATCCTCTCCTTGCAGGAGAGGATCGACGACGAAGTCGCGAGGTGAGGTTGCACAATATATATAATGTATGGTATCAATAATGCATCCTATGAAACTCCTTATTGTTGAGTCGCCCTCAAAAGCGAAAACTATTGAAAAATATTTGGACGGTAAATATACCGTACGTGCTTCTATTGGACACATTCGTGATTTACCTAGTTCTAATAAAGCGGCTATTGATATTCCTGGAGGATTCATCCCCCACTACGAAATTTCAAAAGGCAAAGACCGTGTGATTCATGAATTACAAAGCTTGGCACGCAAGGCTGATGAAATTATTCTCGCAACTGACCCCGACCGTGAAGGTGAGGCAATTTCTTGGCACCTCAAGGAGGTTTTGAAAGACCCAAAAATTAAAGCCACCATTAAGCGTGCGACCTTTCATGAAATTACCAAAGAAGCTGTCACTGAGGCGCTTCAGCATCCTCGTGATATTGATGAAGACCTTGTAAAGGCACAAGAAGCACGTCGCGTGCTCGATCGGCTGGTTGGATATGATCTATCAGGCCTTATTTGGAAGAAAGTAAGATACGGACTTTCTGCAGGGCGTGTTCAATCACCAGCACTCCGTATATTAATGGAACGCGAGCGTGAAATTCGCGCATTTATTCCCGAAGATTTTTGGGTAATCGAGGGTGTTTTTAATAAAGACCTAAAACTTACTTGCGTAGAAGAGCCACGAGATAAAAAGGTAGTTGATGAAATTTTAAAACTTGGTAATGCAAGTCCTTGGTCAGTATTAGATATCAAAGAATCAGAGCAGAAGCGTACATCACGTGCCCCGTTTACGACCTCAACATTACAACAGACAGCGAGTACTCGCCTTGGGTTTTCACCTTCACGAACCATGCAGGTCGCACAGCGACTCTATGAAGCCGGACATATTACCTACATGCGTACTGATAGCACCAACCTTTCCAAAGCTGCACAGGCACAAATTTTGGCATTGGTAGAGAAAAAATATGGCAAGGAGTATGCGCAATTTAAAACCTATGCAACAAAATCTAAAAATGCTCAGGAGGCACACGAGGCAATTCGCCCAACACACTTTAACCTCGATCATGCAGGCGCAACTGATGAACAAAAAGAACTCTATCGATTAATTTGGGAACGATCCGTCTCTTCTCAAATGAGTGATGCAAGAATGTTAAAGACGAAAGTGGTTGCGAATATTACCAAAGATGGAATGAATAAAATTCCAGATTTTACAGTAATTGGATCACAGCTCCAATTCCCTGGATGGCTTGCCGTTGATACTGCTGCACGTGGCGAAGATGTTGAATTACCCAAGCTTGTTATTGGTCAAGAATTAAAACTTGAGTCACTTGATGCGACCGGAAAACAAACACAACCACCAGGACGCTATACCGAGGCAGGATTGGTTAAAGAACTCGAAGCGCGAGGTATTGGACGACCTTCAACCTACGCATCTATCATGCGAACCCTTGAGGATCGTGGATATGTAACCAAAACAGGGCGAACCCTATTTCCTACAGATACCGGAGACGTTGTTTCAAGCTTCCTTGAAGAATATTTCATGGACTATATTTCGGATTCGTTTACGGCGGATATGGAAGACAAGCTTGATGAGATTGCTGCAGGAAAACGAACCTACTTGAAAACATTGAAAGATTTCTATGGACCATTTATCAAAGATGTAGCAGCCAAGGAATCCATCGCAAAAATTACCAACCTAGGTGTTGCTGATGCAAAATTCAAGTGTCCGAAATGCGGATCGTCTATGGAAATTAAACTAGGGCGTGCAGGAAAATTCCTTTCATGTTCAACCTATCCAGAATGCGACGGCGCATTAACTTTAGACGGACAGGAAGTGGGTGAAAATAAGCCGTTTGGCGTTCATCCAAAAACGGGTGAAGAAATTTATTTGTTATCAGGACGATTTGGAGCGTATCTTCAAATTGGGAAGACTCCGCCTAAGGTTAAAAAAGTTAAGGGTGGTAAACGTAAGAAAAAAGGTGAAGTGGCTGAAGTTGTTGTAGAAGAAAAAAAGCCTCGACGTGCGAGTCTTCCTCCAAAAATGAAACCCGAAGACCTTACGTTGGATATGGCAGTAAAACTCCTTGAACTTCCGCGTGAACTCGGTATTGATTCAAAAACAAATGAACCGGTTATTGCAAATGTAGGAAGGTTTGGTCCCTATGTAGGTGTAGGACGAGAATTTAGATCGATCAAGAAGTCGAGTGGCCTTGATCCGCACACCATTACCTTTGATGAAGCCATGAAGCTCATCAATACTCCCAAGCAGTTACCGAAAGGTGTTGAGTTACTCCGCACTGTTGGTAAGCATCCTAAAACCCATAAAGAGATTCAGATTCTTAAATCAAAATCTGGAAACTTTATTCGCCAAGGATTGAAGCGTACGTATCTCCCTGATAATGTAAATCCACAAGACATTACATTAGATGAAGTGGTTGCATTGATGACGATGGGCGCTGCTGATAAAAAACGGAAATAAAAAATCCCGACATAACGATCGGGACTTTTTTGTGGAGGGTAGTATAAAATTAACTCGGAGAAATTCCGTGATTAATGTTATAAAACTCACCTTGTTTGTGTCGCTGGTTGCATAACTTAGCAACGAACTTTTCCATGTCAGTGAACCGGAATGCATCTACAACTTGCTGCAATTTTCCTGAGAAATCAGGAATTTTACTCGTATTGCCATTAGGTTTTACCTCTATTTCCTCAGGCGATTGAATCACCTTGGGTGGTGTATTAAGGAAAATACAGGCTTGGAGGATAGGTTTTTTTAAGCCCTCCGTTGAAAGCCCTTTGATTGCAAGAAGTTCGTCTTCACGACTTCTCATGCGTAAAACCCATCCCTCATACAGAAATTTTTGAAATATCGCATTACTGAGATTTCTATGACTGAAAGCAAGGCCGATGTTTTGGATGTTTGCATCATGGAGATACTGGAGCAATTTAATTACACCCAGTGGAGATTTTTGTGCTACTTCGTTGAGAAAAATTCCGCTTTTAGACTGGTCAGCCTTAAGATCTTCAAGTAAATTAGGAGGTGTTGCACTGTTCATGGTTTTAAATTTAATATTATAAGAAGAAAAAATACCTCATATATAGTAGCATATATGAGGTATTTTGTCAAATATTACACCTTAAACTCCATCACATCCCCATCTTTCACGATATACTCCTTCCCTTCTGTCCGCACCAAACCTTTTGATTTAGCGGTAACCATAGATCCTGATTCAAGGAGGTCGCTCCAGAATACCACTTCTGCACGGATAAATTTGTCCTTAAAATCGTTATGAATGGCGGTACCTGCCATGGGCGCCGTCCAGCCATTTTTAATGGTCCAGGCACGGGTTTCTTTTTCTCCGGTAGTGAAATAGGTTGCAAGTCCAAGGAGTTTATACGATTTCTTTATCAATTCATTAATTCCATCTTGCTCCGCTAAAGCTTCGCTGGACGCAGGCTCCCCTATCATTACTTTTCTCATTTCTTCTTTTTCAGCGCCTGCGAAATCTGACAACTCGTGTTCAATTTTTGCATCAATGACTACCCATTCAGATCCAACGGATTCAATCTCCATGCAAACTTTTTTGAATGCTTCAGGATCAGTTTCATCAAGGTTTTTTCCTCCGGATCGCTTGTTCAATCCGTAGATAAATTTCTTCATCGTGAGCAAGTTTAATTGCTTGGCGATCTTTGTTTCTTCTTCGTTGAGTTCTACGGTGTTTGCCATTTTTTCTGCCTCAAGGGCTGCCCAAATTTTCTTGGTAACCACTTCTTCTGCAACGGCAACCTTGTCGCCACGTTTTACATCCTTCTGAAGGTTGTTTAATCGTTTTTCAACGGTTTCCATATCAGCAATCATGAGTTCCATATTAATCACTTTAATATCGCGTAGTGGGTCAATTTCACCGTATACGTGATTGATGGATTCCTTGCCGTCGTTCACTGCAAAAATACGCACCATTTCAAGGATAGCGTCTACTTCTCGAATATGAGCAAGGAATTTATTTCCAAGTCCTTCTCCTTTACTTGCTCCTGCAACGAGTCCTGCAATATCTACGAATTCAATAGCAGCAGGGATGGTTTTTTGGGTTTGTGAAAAATCTGCAAGCTTATAGAGTCGTTCGTCAGGTACAGCAACAATACCCACCGATGGGTCAATGGTACAAAATGGATAGTTTTCTGCTGGCACACCCTTGCGAGTAAGTGCGTTAAACAGGGTTGATTTACCAACGTTTGGGAGGCCTACAATTCCGATAGATAAAGACATTTCGAGATTATGCACTTTTTTGTATTGAAACTCAAGTTTTTCACAGGTGCTTTCTTTAGTTTCGAATCGA
>CALRGS010000048.1 GCA_943357975.1 Candidatus Nomurabacteria bacterium
GATTGAGGTTTTAGGATGTTCATAGTCACAGACTAGCACATGACACACATAAAAGTAAAGTATTATTTTACTTTTATCAACAAATAAGCATATATTTAGACAAATACTGTAAATCATGATATAGTTTTATCAAGAAAGAATGTTCTTTCAAACTAAAAACAAATATTATGAAAAAGTTACCATTGATACTAATTAGTATTGGATTACTAGCTTCTTGCTCTAAAAACAACTCCGAAGCCAAAGAGTCGCAGACTTCTGGCTACGTGATTACCTATTGTCCCATTGGACTACCCTGTGAAACATCGGTGCTTGGATTTGAGGAATTTCCTACCTATTCAGGTGATGAATATTTATTAGGTCGAGGTTGTTTTGTAAAAGACATCAGAGAGCAAAACAGACTCCTTCGTAAAAAATGTGAGGATGGAATAAAAGAAGCAACTCCAGCACACACAACGGTTTACTATCATTATATTAAACCATAACAAAATAGGAATTTCCCGGACTTGTTCCTGGAAATTCCTTTCTTATTCAGTTCGTGACTATGTCATGGATTGATATGAATTATTCTTTCAAAACTAAATAACCAAATATGAAGCCCAAAAAACTTATTATTATCTCAGGTATTACCGGGGCCGTTGGCTCTGCTCTCCTTGCTGAATACGCAAGCCATAAGAATACGTGTATTTACGGAATTAGTAGACAAGGACTACCAATGGAAAATTTTCTTTTAAATGACAAGTTTCCTATTGCGACCCTGATTTGCTCCGTTGGAGCACTGGAAACACTTCCAATTCAAAGATTTGTGGAAGCTATTGATTTTGAAAAATTTCAATCAGTAACATACATTCATGGATTAGGACTATTCCCTTTTGAAGTAAACGAAAAAGGTGAAACAGTAATCTCGGATGATAATGATCACGATGGTATTAATGACGAGTGTATGAAAATGACTTATGATCTTTTCACCTTGTTCGCCCAAACTATTCGCGATTCATTTCCAGGCGTACTCACCCCCATTCTATTCGGAGCCATTGCGGATACACACCATCCTTCGGTGCACCAGTCATGGTGGCGAGTAATTGAAAAAACAAAAGAATGGATGAAGAATCATCCGACCATTGGAATGTTTCGAGTATTTAATATCAGTTCGGTATTATGTCCGCACGAAATTATTACAAGACCCTTTGTTTTTATTTCAACAGATGCAAGGCAGGATTATTGGCTCAAACCAAGCGACCTCGCAAGGTTTGTTTACAAGAGTCTGGGGCATGGGCACAGTAGTTTTGTAGAGTATTCATTTTACAAAAAGCTTCCAGTGTTCAATTTGCATTATTATAAGGACGAACATTTTACTCCTCGTAAAATTGCAGAATTATATAAGTAGTTATTTTTCGGAATCAAAACCGCCCCGAATTTTCGGAGCGGTTTTTTTATTTCCTACTTCTTTTCAACATGCTTCTTCCCCCTTCGCTTCTTGTTCCCACCAAATCCAATAATATACCTCGGTGCGTCTCCTGATAAATCAAGGAAGTCATCACACTTCTCCTTAAGGTTCATAGACGAAGACTTTGCAAAGGCAACCACTTCTACTTGGCATCCCTCGTTGATCTGAAGGTATTCAACCAATGGAATAAAATCTCCGTCGCCCGATACAATAATCACCGTGTCGAGTTTTGGAGCAAGCTTGATCGCATCAACAGCAAGTCCCACATCCCAATCTCCTTTCTTGGCGCCACTTGAAAAAACCTGGAGGTCTTTGGTTTTAGTTTCAATCCCCATTTCAGTAAGCGCATCGAAGAATGCTTTTTCATCCCCCGCCTCACTGGTGATGACATAGGCAATAGCTCGAACAAGTTTTCGATCAGCAAGTGCTGACTTTACTACTTCTCCGAAATTGACTCGACGCCCGTAGAGGTTTTTTGCTGTGTGATAGATATTTTGTGCATCGATGAAAATCCCAACGCGCTGTTCTTTGTGTTTGATGATAGACATGAGACTAGTGTATCACAATTCAAACTCCCCCTAGCCCCCTCTTGGTAAGAGGAAGGGGTAGGGATGGAGTTTTTCAAAATAAAAAACGCCCTCGGGCGCTTCTTGTTACTTAAGTCCAACCTGTTTCAAGATTTTCTCGTAGGTTTTGAAGTCCTTTTTCTTCAAGTAATTCAACACTTTTCGTCGGGTAGCTACCATGATGATAAGCCCTCGTCGTGAGTGAATGTCCTTTTTGTGGTCTTTCAAGTGATTGGTCAATTGATTGATTTGTTCAGACAAAAGGGCGATTTGAACCTCTGGAGATCCAGTATCACCTGCCTTACGGCCAAAGTCTGCAACAACTTTTTGCTTTTTTACTGTAGTTAACATAGTGGTTAGAGGATATCATGGAATAGTTTTTTTGGCAAGAGGCTGTATAATAGGCCTCATGAACGACATTCAGAAGTTTAAACGTCAGTTTTTGGAATATGTAGAAATTGAAAAGGGGCGTGCCATCAAAACCGTCGAAAATTATGATAGGTATATTACCCGTTTCTTTGTATTCAGCAAGATTCAAAAGCCAAGCGACATTACTGATGAGGCCATTCGTGAATTTCGACTACACCTGAATCGCCAGTCTGCTGGGAATAATCGTGCTACGGGTGCAACCCTTACCAAGAAAACGCAGAACTATTACCTTATCGCGATACGATCATTTTTAAAATATCTTGCTCGCCAAGGAGAGAAGAGTTTACCAGCTGAACGTATCGAACTTGCTAAAACCCCAGAGCGCTCGCTTGACCTGATTACTCCAACAGAGCTGCAACGCCTCATCAAGGCGCCAGAAGGTGATGACCTCAAAACACTTCGTGATCGCGCGATTCTCCAGCTATTGTTTTCTACAGGACTGCGTGTTTCAGAACTGTGTTCACTGACCCAGGACGTAGACTTCTCGAGTGATGAATTTTCTATTCGTGGTAAGGGTGGCAAGGTGCGTGTAGTATTTATTTCTGATGAGGCGAGACGGGCCGTGAATGCGTATTTAAAAAATAGGAAAGACATGGATGATGCGCTGTTTGTAAAAGTGGGTAATGAGGGAAGAAAGAATCAAGAAGGCGCAGGTCTCGCTCGCAGGTCTATCGAACGTATTGTGAAACACTATGCGATCAAGGCGGGTATTTCAAAAAAAGTAACACCCCATATTATTCGCCACTGTTTTGCAACGGACCTGCTTTCTAATGGTGCTGATATTCGTTCCGTGCAAATTATGCTTGGTCATGCAAATATCGGAACAACACAGATTTATACGCACGTTACTGATAAACACTTAAGAGAAGTGCATAAGAAATTTCACGGGAAATAAAATTCACTTCACTAGATTGATGCACCTCCTTGGGCAAGGGGGCTGCTTGCCAAGGTGGTCTTTTTGTGGTATGTTCATAAAAACAAAAATATGATCATACAATTAGAAGGTCCTTGGCAAGAAGTAGTTAATAACTTTATTTTCAAATACAGAGTTTTCAAGAGAAGAAAAATTCTCGACCACTTTGGATACAAGTGCAGTTCACATGAAGAGTATGAATCTATCAAGAAATTATTCATGCCCCAATCTATAGAGCCGATGGCTCTCTGGATACATGAATATTGGTTATCAGGGAGGAGGGTTTCTTGCATAAGCCTTAAAGACCCCTATATTCCCATGATGGCCCTTGCTAATAAATTTTACTATTTAGAACTGCAGGACCAAAAACCGGATGGGTCACAAATCAGCGGTGTTGACCATGTAGAGATTGTTCTTACGAAAAAGGAAAAAGATAAGGTGGTGTTTCTCTGTAAGGAACAAGGTGTTCCAATCCAGGAAAATGCACATCCTCACCACAACACCACAGACCTGATATTTCCTGGTTGTACTATTAAAATATCATTGCAACCATTAGTGAAAACAATATTTGCGGGGATAATCACTAAGTAGAAGGGATTTAAAATGATTTGAATTAAAAAGCAGTTCTCGCCAGAGAACTGCTTTTTATAGTTGTTTCAAAACACTAGTTAACTGTTCCTCATTAATCACCGAGCCTAACAACCCTTTCAACACACCTTGTTTCGTAGCCGTATCAAGGAATCCCCAAGGTCCAACAAGTGGTTTCCCTGCGTCGTTCCATGCAGCAATGGCAGCACGGAGTGTTTTTTGATCAAGCGCAACATATACAATGTCGTCCATGTGGCTTTCACGCCCCTTGGCTTTCACGATCTGCTCCTTTTTAAATACCTCCTTACTGGTGTTGATCGTAAACTGCACACCCACATGACGTTCGTCATATAAAGGATCTTGTGTTTCGATCCCAGCTCCGCGACGTTTTTGTTTTGTAGAAATGACGAAATCAATTTTTTGAAGCACGTCTTGCGCTGCATTTCCTGGAAGGATGGTAAGTCCAAGGTCTTCACGGTCAATTGCGATACGCTCTAGTGTTCCCTGCATAATTTGTTCTGCAAAGAAACCAAGTTGCTCAGACTTAGAATTTTCTTCTGAGCGTTTTGCAACCTCTTTAAATGCTGCCGCCTTCATCATGTC
>CALRGS010000049.1 GCA_943357975.1 Candidatus Nomurabacteria bacterium
TTGAAAAGAATTAATAATAAAACTACTTGCAGCAACACCGCCACCAATAATAAGCGTTTGAATACCAAATTCCTCGATAGCTTTGTTTGTTTTTTTAATCAAGACATCGGCAACGGCATGTTGAAATTCGTGTGCGATTTCTTGCTTATCTTGATCTGAAATATTTTCACCAAGTCCTTGAACATGATAAAGCACTGCGGTCTTTAATCCAGAAAATGAAAAATCATAATCCTGGGTATGAAACATTGGGCGAGGTAATTCGAGTTTTTTCTCACCAGAAAATTGAGCAGCGAGTTTTGAAATTTCTGGACCTCCTGGATAGGGAAGGTTGAGCATGCGTCCAACTTTATCAAACGCTTCGCCCACAGCATCATCGCGAGTCTTCCCAATAATTTTGTAGTCCCCAATAGTATTTACTAAAACAAGTTCGGTATGTCCGCCTGAAATAAGTAATGCGAGAGCAGGGAATTGAATATCATTTTCAAACACAAAACTATATGATCCCTCTCCACCATAGTGGAGAGGGTGATTCTGCGCAGCAGAATCGGGTGAGGTTGGAACAAGCACAGAAAGAATATGCCCCTCCATATGATTCACCGGAACTACAGGAATATGCCACTTCTCACCAAGCTCCTTGGCAAAAACAATGCCACACCAAAGTGCTGGTTCCAATCCTGGACCATTGGTCACACAAATAACATCAACGCCCCCGCCCGCTTCGCGAGACTCCCCCTCTAAAAGAGGTGGTAGGGAATCCATGATTTTTTCAAGGATAATGGGGAGATTGATCAAGTGTTCGCGCTTGGCTATAGCGGGGAATACTCCTCCAAATTCTACGTGTTCCAACTGGGTATGTGTAATGTTGTTTATAACGCAAAATTCAACCCCTGTAGGAGTTTCTGTAGCCTCTAGCATACAAATTGCCGTCTCGTCACATGATGTCTCTATAGCGAGGATTCTCATGAGGTTCACATTACCATGAATTGACTTAGATTTCCAGTTGTGTTATAAAAATGGAAACAAATTTAAAACTTAAACCCCTAAACTATGTTTCCAGAATCAGAAAAACATTTATCAGTAGCTACTTGTGGTCCAGGTGGTACAGGCAAAGCAACCCTCTGTCTTATGCTCATGACTCTCTATCCTGCCAAGTATGAGGTGGTTGGTTCCTATACTACTCGTGAGCCGAAAGTAGAGATACATCGTAAAAAATACGTTCATTGCAAACGTGAAGAATTTATTAAGCTTAAAAATGATGGTAAGATTATGGAGTCGAATGACTACGCAGGGAAGAATCTTTATGGAACTTCTCGTGATAGCTATGATGAAATAATTACCTCAGGTAAAATCCCACTATTTGATGTAGATATCCATGGTGCGCAGCAGTTGAGAAACTCTCTAGTGGCTGATGAATTTCTTGTTTTCTTCCTTGATTGTGAAATTGAAGAAATTCAAAGACGACTTGAACATCGTGGTGCTGAAAATGAGCAACAGATACAAGACCGCGTTGGTGTTGCTAGAAAAGAATTGCGGGCTGCAAAACCCTTGAGAGCACTGAATATTATCAACGAAATCGTTCCGTATGGTATTGGTGCTGATGCTGAAAAGACAGCCCTTGGTATGAATATGACTATTGATACTTGGGCTGCTAAATTATCTCAGACAGCTTAGGATGTTCAGCAGGTTCTTAGAAGAGTCACCACGACGGGGGCTCTTTTTTTATTTAACAAAAACTTGAAAGAAAACAAAATCTGTGCTATATTTTCAGGGCTTTTTCAACAAGCAATGGCCCCATCGTCTATCAGTTAGGACACAAGATTTTCAATCTTGGAAGCCGGGTGCGACTCCCGGTGGGGTCACAGAAATAAAAACCGCATTAATTTTCATTAATGCGGAAGATAAGGTGTCGGTAGGATTACATTACTCAGTGAAAGGAATGTGTAGATCCTACAAACGGTTTTTTAATATCTATGGGTACATAGAAGAAGTGAATGACGTCTCCATCCTCTGATAGAGTAAAAACAAAATCATCGGTTACCAAAATGTATTCGGGGGGCGTAGAGTATTTGAGGGCCATAACGTAGAGTTGAAATGAGTGAAAAAATAATTCCAAGCAATTATACCAAATATAGTTAATTTGTCAAAATTCCTATCGAGTTTTAAGTGCCATATAAATATCTTCTAATGCCTTCACTGCATCACCAGCAGCGATGTTATTTTGATGATAGTGAACATTGGTACAATCACCAGCAGCCCAAATTCCTGGAAGGGAAGCAGCTTGAGTCCAAGGATCAATTTCAATATTCCCAAACCCATTAGTTTTCACAAGGTTTTTCACGTAATCAGTATTTGGAATTTGTCCGATTTCCACGAATACGCCAGCACACGGAATAGTTTCCTCTGAGCTGTCTTGAGTATTTTTTACTTTGATTCCTGTAACAAATTGCTCACCCAGAACTTCAACGGGTTCTATAAAAGATTTAATAACCACATTAGTCATTGCAGAAACTTTTGAAACAGTAATTTCGTCAGCTTTGAACGTATCGCGACGATGGATAAGGGTTACTTTTGTACAGTAGGCTGCAAGCTGTGCCACAGATTCAAATGCAGCATTTCCTCCACCAACAACGACTACGTCTTGGCCAGAGAACAGGGGACCATCACACGATGCGCAGTATACGACTCCTTTGTTTTCAAATTGAGCAGCTCCTGGAATTTCAAGTTTGCGACGAGATGATCCTGTAGTTACCAAAACAGTTTTTGTCTCAAGGGGTTGTTTATTTGTGGTCACTGTAAAACCTTCGTCAGATTTTACAACACTTGATACATATTCACCTTCAAAAATATCAAGGAATTCGCCTTGGTATTTTGAAACATGCTCCTTCAAATTCTTTGCCAAGTCCGCACCAGAAATTTCTGGAGTTCCGATCCAGTTATAAATAGTTTCAGAAACGATTGATTGTCCACCGAATTCGGGGGTAATAATTGCTGTCTTTAATTGCTTGCGTGCCGCATATACAGCAGCTGCTGCACCTGCTGGCCCTCCTCCGATGATGATTAGGTCGTACATAGGACATATAATAACATATTTACTCCAAACAGAAACCCTCTCCACGATAGTGGAGAGGGTGGTCCGCCGGCTGGCGGACCGGGTGAGGATTATTTCTTAGCTCTTCGCAAAAATGCTGGGATTGCAGAAGAGAAATCATCTTCATCTTCTTCACCGATTTCCTCAATAACCTTTTCGATAGGACGTCGTGGTTGTTCGGGAAGCGCATTGTGAATCTCGCGTTTCTCAATCGAGATTTGATTTTGAGCAACTGAGGCACTTCGCTGGATGGGAACTTGTAAATTATTACCTACAGCTTTCTTATTACCTGTAGCAAATCCAGTTGCAATAACCGTAACCTTGATTTCACCCTTCTTGAGCTTATCATCATGAATAGGTCCAAAGATAATTTTCGCATCAGAATCTACTGACTCGGTTACAATTTTGGCAATACTGTTTACTTCATGCATAGTGACATCGTCACCACCTGCGATTGCAAACAATACCCCTTTAGCTCCAGAGATTGCAACATCAAGGAGTGGAGAGTTAATAGCATTGTAAGCTGCTTCTTCTGCTCGGTTTTCACCGGTAGCAGATCCGATTCCCATGAATGCAGATCCTGCATTAGACATTACTGATCGAATATCAGCAAAATCGATATTAACAATTCCTTGAGTAGTGATAAGTTCAGAAATTCCTTCTACTGCCTGGCGAAGAATTTCATCTGACATAGCAAAGGCATCCTTGAAGGAAGTGTCTTTTGAAGTGATAGAGAGCAGTCGGTCGTTAGGAACAATAATGATAGCATCTACTTCTTTTTCAAGATCTGAGAGGCCTTGATCTGCAATACGTGATCGCTGCTGCCCTTCGAATGCAAAAGGTTTAGTAACCACCGCAATCGTCAGTGCTCCAAGTTCGCGAGCCGTTTGTGCAACAATAGGGGCAGCACCAGTTCCAGTTCCTCCTCCCATTCCGCATGCAATAAATACCATGTCGGCACCTTTGATGGCTTCTTGGATTTCTGCTTTCGTTTCCTCGGCAGCCTCACGGCCAATTTCTGGATTCATTCCAGTTCCTTGACCTTTGGTAAGGTTGCGTCCGATGTGGATTTTCTTTGAAGCTTTTGAGTGGTGTAAGTCTTGAGTGTCGGTATTCAAACAAATGAATTCAACACCGTCAACTTTTGCCTCAATCATGTGATTGAGTGCATTTTTTCCTGAACCACCAACACCAATAACCTTGATGCGTGCGAAACTTTGGATGTCTGGATTGATTTTAGCCATAGATAAATATCGTTAAGTGTAATAGAAGAATCCCTGTCTTAGTAAAGAGATACGCGTATCATAGCAGATTCCCCTAGGACAATGCAATC
>CALRGS010000050.1 GCA_943357975.1 Candidatus Nomurabacteria bacterium
TTGCAAGCTTAGAAACTTTTTGATCAAACGCTGTCCCAAGAGAGAATACTTGAAACCCTCCACTGTCTGTCATCGTTGGTCCGTGCCAATTCATCATCTTTGGAAAACCTCCTGCTTGCGCAACAACCTTGTCTCCTGGTTCAAGGTAAAGGTGATACGTGTTCGCTAAAACCACTTGTGCACCCAAGTCTTTTACTTGTTCAGGGGTAAGTGCTTTCACGGTAGCTTTTGTTCCCACGGTAACAAACGATGGTGTGTTTATTATTCCATGTGGTGTATGAATAACCCCTACCCGTGCGAGAGTTCCTTCTAGTTTTTTAGTTATTTCGAATTTAAATGGCTGACTTGACATGTATAAAAATGAATGATAGCATAATTTTAAATAAAAAACAAAACGATATGAGCACAGGAAGACTTTCTAGTAACGAACTCCGCGAAAAATATATTCGCATATACCACATTGAATCTTATTTTGGGATGATTAATTCCCAGATACAATTTTTCGAAGAAACGAGAGGGCTTGGTAAAGGAAAAGAGGCGGTCCATGAAATGATTGTTACCAAATCCAACAACGCTGTAGTTGTGCCTATGAGATCATTGGTACAACATGAACCAATATTCCTTGAATCTTTCGATGAATTAAAAAGCAGCGAATCTATTGATGTATACTTTAAAGACCTCCAGCTTGTTATGGATTCACTCAAAAAATCTGTGCTTTATCCAATACCTGACAGACATCCACCTCTGCTCAACTGGCAATTGGTTGTGATGTCGGTAAGAAGTTTAGCTGTAGATATGCCCGTAGAACAACGTACACAATTTGAAGAAGCGGGCCTTGTCGCTTTCATGCATTATGAATGGAGAGATATTGAAAACTTTGTTCGTATAAACGAGGTTTTCCTCGAGGAAATCTAAACATAACCAATTAGGCCCAAACAAAAAGCCTTTCGCTGCGCGAAAGGCTTTTTTATTTTAAATGTTTACGCAACCACTTGCCCATCAGAAATATGAATCACGCGATCACAGTATGTCGTATATTCCTTCTCGTGAGTCACCATAACAATTGTTTGCCCTTGATTATGGAGGCTTTTAAAAATATCCATAACCGCCTCACTTGAAACATTATCAAGGTTCGCGGTCGGTTCATCGGCAAACAAAATCTTTGGATTATGTGCAACGGCTCGAGCAATAGAAACACGCTGCTGTTCTCCTCCTGAAAGCTGACTGGGTAAATTATTTTCACGATGACCGAGGCCAATCTTCTCAAGAGATTTTTTTGCAATACTCATAACTTCCTCATCAGACCTTCCCTGCATCAAGAGCGGCACCATAATATTCTCCAATGCTGTAAGTTCTGGAACAAGTGCGTAGTCTTGAAAAATATACCCCAAATTATCCAGTCTGAATTTTGTGCGTTCGTCATGCGTCAAATCGGTGACATTGTGCCCATCAACAATAATCTCTCCTGTGGTTGGATGATCGAGGAGACTCATCTGGTACATTAAGGTAGACTTTCCTGCTCCAGATTTTCCCATGATGGCAACAAATTCTCCAGAATTAATCTGCACATCAATACCTTTCAGCACATGTGTTACGACGTCTCCATTTTTAAATGTTTTAGTTATGTTTTTTACAGTGATCATATAATTATCGTCCGAGGATACTATCCAACGTATTCTTCCTCACAATCATACGCGCTGGGATGAATCCGGCAATAAGTGTTACGACCAAAAGGATTCCAACACGGATGGCTGTCCCCGAAGGCTCTGCAACAAGGATTCCGTCAGAGAACGGGAAGTTTACCGGATGCTTGGCAAATGCCGGAACAAGGAGTCCATAGAGAATAATTGTTCCCACCAGCGATCCTGCAACCGCATAGAAGAGTGATTGGAGGAGGTACGAAATCTGAATCGCCATGGACGAAACCCCAATCCCCTTCATAATCCCAATAAATTTTCTACGAGTTACTGCGTTAATGAAAATCACAATGAAAATAGTAATCGAGGCTACGACAATCCCAATAGCTCCAATCATGTTCCCAAGGACTCCGAACGCAAGCTCAATCTGGTTCAAGAAATCAGGAATCGCCTCTGTGGCTGTTTGAATCTTTGCATACTGATCAAATCCACTTGATACGAGAATATCCTTCGCTTGATCATCAGTAAGGTTCGCGGTGCGGCGAATGGCAATTTCATTTGCATTCAAACTTCCCCGATCAACAAGTCTCAAGAAATCTCCTCGGGTAATAAAGGCACGAATTGAAACCTCTCCCACTTTTGATTTTACAATTCCTTTTACAATAAATTCCTGAGTCTTACCATTCACCGTAATCTTCACCGTATCTCCTGGATAAGTCCCATCAAGCGAATCAAATCCATCACCAAATGATGATGAAAATCTCCGTAACACATTCGCCCCCAAAACCACATACCCACTCTCGTTTGGATTAAGGTAGGATCCTTCAATAACATATTTGGAAATATTAGAGAAATCATTTTCTCGATCTACATCAATTCCTGCTAATTGAGTCCCTGCCGTATCCGCCTTGGTATTAAAGTTTGTACGCGTTTTATAATTCGCCTCGATTGTTGCACCAGACAAATAACGTTCACTATGTTGAGTAAAATCTTTATTCCCTTCAATGGTAGCTAGAATATCTTGAGTTTTTACAATATCCGGTTTCCCTGAAAGGGTTGTCATGATCACATCCCCACTATACTGTTCACGATTTGCATTATTTCCCCCAACAATAAGCCCGATCAAAATACCTGAAACCACCACCAGGTTCAGGAACGTCAGCGTCATGATGAATACAATCAAGCCTGTCGTCCAACGACTGGCTCGTTTCAATTGGCGAACGCCGAGAAATATTCCTACCTTGAGTGATGATTTAAAATTCGACATAACATTACAAGGCATCCGTGCGCACCTGCTGTCCTTCTGAGAGTCCACTTATAATTTCTAGAGAGCTATCACTTCCTCGAAGCCCTGTTACTACTGACTGCCTCGTTGTCTTTTCTTCAAGAAGTACGTACACATGCGAACCTTCTTTGTCAGTATGAATATAGTTTGCAGGGAGTGTAAGGACTCCTGTTTTCTGATTTGCGATGATGGTCGCTGTTGCCGTCATTCCTGATCGAATACGATCATCCTTGTTTGTGAATGAAACCTTAGTCTCATACACAGGAACCCCGTCTACAATAGTTTCTGCAGGATTAATTGAAGTAATCTTTCCTGGAAATACCACATCCTTACCATAGGCATCTAGGTTTAATGAAACGTCTTGTCCTACAGAAAGTTTTGCTACTGAAATCTCAGGAGCCTTCAAGGTTACCTCGTAATCATTTTCTGAAATAAGCGTAATGGTTCCTGTTGCTACGTCAGTACTACTGATTGACCCTGTACTCTCCCCTGCCTTGATTCCTACATTTGCAACGGTTCCAGAAAAAGGCGCGTAAATTTTTCGCTTATTGATTCGAGAAAGCACTGCATCATTACTTGCTTCTGTATCATCAATAATACGGTCACGTGTTGCTTTGGCAGATTCGTAAGCATTGAAATACGTAGCATATAACACCGAACGTGTATTTGGAATATCAAGTATCCACTCACCAGAATCAGGAGCTCCTGAGAATTGGATATAGAGGCCACGTGTTCCTAGGGGTACTGAACTATTTAAAACAACCTGTTGAAAAATACCGTTTTCTAATCCATATACTTCAAACGATCGCCCGGTAACCCCGCCTGAATCATACACACGGATGCGGTACTGTCCTTCTGGTCCAGTGTATAAACCTGAAATAGTTGGTGTGAGATTTATGAGGCTGCTGTTGCTAGGAACAAGCTGAAGGTTCGATGATACTAAGTTACGATACGCATTTCCAACCAAGGCGTCTTGCTCCTTGGTAATTTTTGAAATACTAGTCAAGTACAAATCACTGGTATCGATACTTGCGAGCAATTGCCCTTTTGAAACCTTGTCGCCTTCCTTTACTAAAACACTTGAAACACGACCTTGGTCAGCAAACCCAAGTTTTACTGCACTTGCAGAGGCAGTGCGCCCAGAAAGAACTACCGCATCTACGACATCACCCTTGGTAACGGTGGCTACATCCGGATTTACCGCTGGTGCTCCTTTATGAATAATTGCAATCAAAATAATTACGACCACTACCAATATCCCCCAAGCCATCTTCGATTTCTTGTAGGTATTCCAAACATTAAGCATTTTTTCTTTGAACATATGGGTATATAGTAGCATAAAAAATACCCTT
>CALRGS010000051.1 GCA_943357975.1 Candidatus Nomurabacteria bacterium
ACAATTTAACCCGCCCGGTGCACACCCTGGATCTAAAATAGTATCACCTGCGAGATAACCACCAAGAGGTGGGGCTGTGCCATCAGGAAGTTGTGCGGCAAAAACAAAAACTCCATAACCCAAAACCGAAAGAATGCCCAGTGCTATCTGAAGTTTTTTTGTGGAAAGGAATCCTGAATCTTGCATATGTATAAATTATAGCATCGCTAGGATGGTAAAGATACTTCAAATAGGACTTTGAGTGTATCTTTGAGTAGGTTACCTGAGACAACGGAATCCTTCATCTCTTTGGTCACGCGGGACTCGGTAATTGTATACATCTCCGCCGCTATTTCTTTGGAAAACTGGATCTGAAAACGCTTGAGCGCTTCTCGCATCTCAACATTAAAGTAGCCAGTACTATCAAGTTGTTCCCCAAACTGTTCATTCAATATTTTCTTTATCAACTGCACATCTGTGATAGTATCCGTGACGACCGGGTTAAAAATAGTTTCGTGACCAAGTTTATGTATCGGTTTATTTTTTATTAAAATTTGATATGAAACATTTTTACTATACGGTGCTGAGTTCGTGATATATTTTGAAGTACCGATAGTAACCGCACCTTGGACTGATTTCAAAATAATCGGATACGGTACTGATGTAAGCGTTGTTGTTTCAACAGCAGATGAAACCAGTGTGGCAGTCTGCGAATCCATAAATGATTGTAAGAGGTACTGTATACCATTTTCTAAACCACTCGCTGATTTTATTTGTAGATTCACAATACCCGAGGTACCTGCCGCAACGGTACCCAAATCAAAATAGATACTGTCCGCAGGAATACTGATGCCTTGCACCGTAACTGCTGACGCAGTAAAAACCCCACCGTTATCTGCGGCAACAAATGTTGGGTTAGGTGATTGTGCGTATGCTGGTGTAAATGTTGTAACCGTACTCGTCGCAACACGTGGAATGGGAACCCACACCACCACACCCGCAGAGCTTGCATATGATACCGAATAACGAATGCTGTAGGTGAGCGTCTCACCAACGTCTTGGGTTGGGTTGGATAAAACATTGGTCAAAAAAACTGGTAACGGACTCCATGTAATACGAAAATTATCCACTAATGGACGTGGACTTGAAACCGTTTCAGCAAGCTCGATACGTGGACGCAAACAACCGTTAGCTATCGATAGTGCCGATATGTCTACCTCTCCATTATTATCAAGTGTCATGTTTTGGTATCCAACAACTGGGTTCGGGGTACCCGCACAGTCATATAGGGAAACAAGCACGTCGGTCGAGTTACTATACGTCGCGTCAATGACAACCTTACCCCACGCACTAAATGATGTTGGGGTAACTGATGTGGTCATCAAATGTCCAGAAGCCTGTCCTGCTTGTAGTTGAAGATTTCCCGCAAAAGTGTCGACGCTGATATTATTACGTTCAAGTACTGGTGAACCACCTGCAGCAACACCTTGTTGGTTTGATTGGAAATCAACATTGAAAAACCCCTCACTATCGTTTTGTACGAAAGCAGCTCTTGCATAATTTATGCAACCAATTATCCCAGAAAAAATGACCATCGTTATAATGGCTACTCGAGCTCTGAATGAAACAGGTGCCATAATATACCCGATAGTATAACAAAATCATGTATTTAATGCACTCTGCATTTTGTTAATTATACAACTTCTTCCAAGCGTCAATCAGCTTCGGATCACCTGACAAAAGCACTGCTGGCACAGCATACTTCTTCTCCTTCCCTTTTACATCCTTATGAACGATAATCTCTGGTCGCGTGTACACATCATGTGATGAAACCCGCTCTTCCTCTCGTGAATCAAAGTTACCAAGCACTCCTTGGATTTGTCGAGACATACAATCAATACACACCATAGCAGGCAATTCCCCACCCGTGAGTACATAATTTCCAATCGAAATATCTTCCATTTTAAAAACCTTCTTGATTCGTGCATCAATACCTTCATACCGTCCACAGACAAAAATAATATCTGTGTATTTTTTTACCGTAGTTTTCGCATATTCTGTATCAAACATTTTCCCTCCTGGAGAAAAGAAGATGATTTTAATCTTTGGAGTTTTTCCCTTCCCTTTGGGAAGGGAAAGGGATGGGATTTTCTTTGCGATTACTGCAAGAGCTTTTTCTATCGCCTTGATATAAGGCTCCGCACGCAACACCATTCCAGGACCACCCCCATAAGGCTTTCCATCAGCATATACGGTCACATTTCCATCAGGCCATTTTTTCTTCAAATCCTTGGGTGCATACTTCCTTGGGTCGTAAAAACGGACCAAAATTCGGTTTTCCTTTTGTGCGCGTCCAATAATTGATTCTGAGAGGTAGGAGTCAAAAGACTCTGGAAATAATGTTACGACGTGAAATTTCATAGGTTGAGTATACGTTTTTTAAGTAAAAAGAAAAGTCTTCGCTGGGCTACTTATAAAGTAGGCACCAGCGAAGACCCTTGTTTAGCTCCGACCAATCGCCTTAAATAGCGGCCTTTTTTTCATGTCTAGTGGGTATTTCGAACCACCTCCCTTCTTTTTAGATTCTTTCACAAATTGAATAAATGCAATTACTGCAGTGTTTTTCAGCCTTCTATCGGCTCTGTTCTTCTTTGCCATGCTTTAATTTAGGGGTTTTGATTTACAACACTATATCACATATTAATAATAAAGTAAATCCGCCGATAAGGCGGATTTACTTTATTATTCCAAGTCTGATTTCAAGTCTGCAATTGCCGCATCAACATCTGCGGAATTAGCTGAAACGCCAGCTGACGCGGGTCGCGCACGTCCCAAGGGTTCGTTGATCTTCATATTAACTCGCTGACTGTGCTTCATTCCTACCACTCGGAGGAGTGTTCGAATTGATTTAGCAGTAGCTCCCTGTCGTCCGATAAGCTTCCCCATATCTTCTGGTGACACATCAACCGTCATCAACACTCCCATTTCATCAATAGTTTTTACAATTTTTGCGTCTTCTGGTTTATCTACCAAGGCCTTGATTGTCATATCTAAGTAAGTAAGTACTTCGTCCATATTTTCTGTAATAACGCGGGCGGTTAGTGTAAAAAGAACCCTGCGATGTAATTATTCTATTCTGTTTTATGGTTAAAGTCAATTTTTTCAATAAAAAATGCCGTCTTCTTAACGAAGACGGCATTACTCCACTCTTACTCCGCAGCCAAAGTACTAATGAAAAATCAGCATGTCTTTTTCAGCGGCACAGAGTCCACTTATCAGCAGCACTGTCCACTTTCCAATGCCTTGTGGATCACCACCACTAAACACATCGCCCCATACCATCTGCACTCTATAATTTTTAAAGTAACCGATGATTATTTTTTGTGGACGATCCACAGCTTTTCCATCTCCACCCATTTGAAAGGCAACCTCGGTACTTACCTGGATTATCCGCTCTACTATTTCGTTAGCAGATTCTGTATTAGTAACATGAAGGTCAGCTTTCATTTGCTTTTCCGGAGTGTAGACCAAAACCTTGGTAACTCGTAACGATTGCGCCTTTACAGGATTACTATTAGTAAATCGCAGTAAGAGGGTTGCAAACGTATCGTTGTTGCCTTGGTAAGGAGAGGTTGCATCAAAACGAAACTTCGAATTCTTGTCAGTAAAAAAGTGTTTTCTGTCGCGGACAGTTTCCTGAAGTTTAAAATCTTTCATAGAAACATAAGGTGACCTGTCTTGTGCGAAAACACTAGTAGTTAATGCAAACATCAGTAAAAGAAATATTGATTTCATAAACATTATTGTTTTAGCTCATATTTTTTAATATACGAGACGATGAAAAAAATTGAAAAGAACCTATTTATCATCATATCATAATAATGTTGATTTGTCAAATATCCCCCACCTAACCTCTACAAAAAATAAAACCCCTCTCGGGATTATTTTGTCTTTCGTTTTACTGAAGTTTTCTTTGGAAGTGAAGAGATTTTCTTACCTTCGATAACCTTGTGTTCAATGAGGAAGTTATGAACGGTATCTGAAAGCTGAACACCTTTTGCGATCCATTCTGTGATGGCTTCTTTTTTAAGATCAATAGTCCCAGCCTTTGGATTGTAAGCTCCCACAATATCGAGGAATTTACCAGATTGTACGCCATTTCGCTGATCAGTAATTACCACACGGAAATGTGGTTCGTTTTTGCGGCCTGTTCGCTGTAATCGCATTTTTAACATAGTATGGACATCTTAGCAGAAAAGGATTTTTTGTCAAGAAA
>CALRGS010000052.1 GCA_943357975.1 Candidatus Nomurabacteria bacterium
GTCTACAATTGATACAGCTGTAGGTCCAGATATCTAGAAGTACTACTTTCTTGCCCTTGAATTCACCAATAGTTATAGGTGCTCGGTTACTTGGGTTGGTAGAATTGATATTGATATACCCATCTATTGTAGAGAGTTCCGGAGCAGGAATGTAGCTCCTATTTTTTTCTTGGATACTTAAAAACGATTCCTTGCTCCTCTGAGGTTTATCTGCAACTTCAGGCTTTGTCTCTGTGTCTGGAATAGTATCTGTGATCGTAGTTATTTCTTTATTTTTCTCTAACAGTTTCTGTTCAATTTTTGTCACATCTAGAAATCCTGCATCAAGGAGACTGATTTGAAATTTCTTGTCATATCCAGAAATAATAGCAACCGCAACGAGTATGAAAATAACTCCAAATGTTTTCTTGAACCATCCTCTCGGATCTGAAACGGCACCAACTTTCGCTACGATACGCTCACCCAAAAGAGCGATGACGACCAGTGCTAGTGATAAACCTAACACATAGGTAATCAGATAGACAATTCCTAGAATAAACGAAACTGGCAAAACGGTCGCTAAGATAACAAAATAGGTTGGACTACAAGCTGAGAATATTGGCCCGAGTGATGCTCCAATGATCATATCTCCCCAGATGCTGTCTTTTTTATACCCTTCCCCCAAAATCTTATTCGATTTTAATGATAGTGTATTTGCAAAAGAGAACTTTTCCCAAATGCTTGGAAAAATCATTGTAACACCAAAGAAGAAAATAATTCCGCCAGAAACCCACTTCCAGAAGTCTTGCGGGATATCAATCAACAAGGAACTTGCCTTGAGGAGGAGGGTGAAGAGTATGATTGAAATCCCAAGCGATGCCACAACCACAAACAACCGCCGCCTACTTGGGGTGGTATCTGTGATCGAGTGGCCAATAATTACTGGGAGGAGTGGCAGAATACAAGGTGCAAGCACCGTCAATACTCCAGCGATAAATGAGATTAGGAGAAGGAGCATGTTATTTTACTTCCGCAACAAGGGCAGAAAGCGTTGGGCTGCCACTCCATTTTTTGATCATATTTCCATCGGAATCAACTTGCACAAAAGTATGTTGGTACGTTACACCATACTTTTTCTTTAGGTCGCGTGAATTATCATAATTAACATCTAAAATAGTAAGACTCGATGGAATCTTCCCAAGATTTGCATTGATATCCCTATTAGCCGCAATACAGGTAGGACACCAGACTGCTCTAAAAAACAAAACTACATCATGAGTATCTGAGGCGAGCATTACTTTTTCTGATGAATAGGTCTCATATGAGCCAGCTTGCATCATACTATCTGACTTTTCCATCATGCTGGTCTCATCTTTTTTCATCATACCGTCAGTCTTTGTTGTATCAGCTGGCATCATTACATCTTTTTCTTCCATAGCTGGTTGCTCCATCATCGCATCATTTTTATCACTCATTGATGCGTAGATTCCTCCCACTAGAACAACGAGTACAATAATTCCAATAATAATTCCTGTGTTTTTATTCATAAATATAATAGGTTACTCATTAATAATTACTTAATAATAAATTAAGTATATAGCATTACAAAATACATGTAAAGTAAACTTTACATGTATTTTGTGGATAACTTTATATTATAGGTTTTTATCACTCCAGAGCCGCGTACCGATTTTGATAATTATCATAACTATCAAAGCAATCACTAACCAGGGGTCAATAGCATGGTTATATCCTTGCACTACAATACCTAACATAAGTGTTGCTGATCCAGCAAGAAAAGCATTCCGTCCAGCAAGTGAACGATTCATATCATCACGCTCGTCAAATGCTTTTTCTTTCAAAATAAAACTTGCAAATATTCCAAAGAGGACCAGAAGGGTCGCAAGCATTCCCATGACCATCATATCAGGCATCCAAAAATGGAATGGATTTAGGAGGAGGGTCGCTAGGATAATGAGTGCTAGAGGAACGAGTATTTCTTGTAGTGTTTTATTTTTCATAGGAAATTTTAAAAATATCTTCAACTGCCAGCTTGAAAAAATTGGCAATTTTAAGAGCTAGTAATACAGAGGGTGTATAATTGCCTTTTTCTATTGCAATAATGGTCTGTCGACTCACCTGCAGTCTTTCTGCCAACTCCTCTTGGGTGATACTCTTTTGATTTCGCAATGTATTCACTTGATTTGAGATATATTCCTGCATGATGGATAATATAAGTTTACATCATTAAAACAAAATGTCAATCTGACTTTACAAAACAAATCCATGCAACTAAATTTTAAAAAATGATACACTAAGGTCTAGGTACCCTGACATATGAACTCATTCAGCCGGTGAAAATAAAAAGATTTATTACTACTCTAATTATATTTTATGATAAAAAAACTCTTAATCGCACTTACGGTAATCATACTTCTAGGGGTTGGATATTTCCTCCTTGCTCCCCTGTTTATAACTACAAAAATTGACGAAGCGCTGCCTCTCGTACCAACACAAAACTCTACACTAGGAACTACTTCTCAACCGCAACAGACTGGGTCAGCAACCATTATCGGCACCCCAGGCCACGCTGCAAGTGGTCAGGTGAAAATACTATCTGATGGTACGGATAGTTATATTCGCTATGAGAATTTTAAAACAATAAACGGACCTGACATTTATGTATACTTGGCAAAAGATTTAGATGCTCAAGACTTTGTAAATATTGGTAAAGTAAAAGCAACCGAAGGAAATGTAAACTACAAAATACCAACGGGCGTAACGGTTTCAGATTATAAGTATGTAATGATCTGGTGCAAGGCGTTTGGTGTCTTGTTTAATTACGCTGATATAACAGATTTATAAATGGCGAGTGATGGCTCAAACTGGCTGGGAGACTTGGAATCGAAAAATTACCGAGTAAGCCCCGTAAGGGTTTTCTAGGATACTAAAGTATATCATTTTGACCCTCCTCGGAATGGTCTTTCATACTTTCAACTTGACTCATTAAGACTTGATGCATAAGCGACATAACAAATAATGTCCCTTCTTTTTCTGGCATAAACTTACTTAGTCTAATCTCGCTATTTTGATCATATGAGGTTGGAAAATTTATTGAAATATAGGTCATAGACTTATTCTTATAGCCCCACATTCTGTACTTGACTTCCTTATGTCCGGCAAATCGTCTTAAAAACCTATCAATTGAGAGCTCTGGTTTTGACCAATTGATGATCTCTTTAGTAAGGACAATTTCATTCCATGATTTGAAAAATGGAAAATGTACAAATATATTTCGAATAAAAAGAAGACACTCTTTAGATAGTTCTGCTTCCATGGGTGGCCTTAATTTTTTAAGAGCTTCTAGAAACCAACCAATGGGTTCATAATCTAATATTTCTGAGTAAATTAAAATTGCGTCTCGGATCTTACTTAGGCGGTAGTAAGAATCTTTATCCCAAAAAGAAGTTTGTACCACCTCGTCATGAATGTCTAAAAAAGAGTTGTAAGATTTAGTAAGAAACTCAAGCTCGATTGGTAAAGGTCTAGTTATCATTCTTGTTATCGAGATCGCCAACTACTTGATCAATTGCTGAGTGTGTATCTATTCTATATTTTTCTAATTTTTCCTTTTGTTTTTTAATCGGAGTAATCACATATTTTTGAATTAACCAGACTAACATAATTAATGAAACTAGAGTGACTACTAGAATCAAAATCTTCCATCCGCGACTATCTTTGATTAGGTCGTAGATAATGCTTGCGGATAAATTAAAAAGAAACCCACAGAGAAATAGAATAAATCCCATAAAAAATACGTCAGCATTTTTGGAAAGAATATCGAGTTCTTTCCTACTCTCCAACATCCCATGAAAAGAGTGTTTAAGACTGAACTGGTTTGACCATTTATTTTTTTCTTTGTTCATAATATTTTTAAGCTCCTCGGAATCCGAACCCTGCTCAAACTGGCTGGGAGACTTGGAATCGAACCAAAATTAATGGCTTCAAAGGCCACTGTCCTACCTTTAGACGATCTCCCAATAAAACCCCGTAATGGGGCTTATAGAGCGTCATTATTACCCAAAATCCTGATTAAGGCAAGCTCTAACGGAATATTCACCATACTTGTCTTCTTTGTTGCATCAAGTAAGTTCAAGAACTCTACAACCAATCCTGCATTAATGACATTCTTCTCCCCTGCCCATTTTTTAAGTTCGGTGACAGCGTCTTTTTGTAAAT
>CALRGS010000053.1 GCA_943357975.1 Candidatus Nomurabacteria bacterium
GTGATCCATATTCAAGAGCTTCAGGCAAAAGTTTTAAAAGGTGAACAGAAAGGCACAACTGTTTCATTTAAGAACGACTATGTTCCTATGAGTGTAGGGGACAAGGTGTTCCTCGATACGACAACACTAGCAGATGGTCAGGTAATCTATGCGGTTTCTGATTTTGAAAGAAGGCCGGTGCTCATGGTGTTTGTCATAGCATTCTTTGCGTTAGTTATTGGTTTTGGTCGTATGCAAGGCGTGCGCTCTTTGGTATCACTTGGGGTCAGTATTATTGCGATCTTCTTCGTGCTCGTACCACTCCTTATCAAGGGATATAATCCGGTCCTCGTTGCCACGGTAATCTCAGCAGTTATTTTATTTATAGCAATTTTCTTCACCCATGGATTTAATCGCAAGTCGTCGATTGCTTTTTCTGGGACAGTACTTGCGGTAATCATTACAGGAATCCTTGCTTATGTTGCAGTATCTCTTGGGCACATTACAGGCCTTTCGGCAGAAGAATCGGTATACCTTAATTATAATACACAAGGGAGTCTTGATTTTGCGGGACTATTCCTTGCAAGTATTATGATCGGAATGCTCGGAGTCCTTGATGATATTTCTATTACTCAGGTGGCAGTGGTTCGTGAGTTGTATGGCGTAGCACCACATATGACGAGGAGGCAGCTCTTTGAATCGGCTATTCGCGTTGGTAAGGAACACGTTGGGGCATTAGTGAACACATTGGTACTTGCGTATGTAGGAGTTGCTTTGCCTACGGTGATGTATTTTTCGATGTCTAGTATGGGAACAGGGGAACTTATTAATCGAGAGGTATTCGCAAGTGAGATTTTTCGAACAGTGCTAGGGTCCATTGGACTTATCCTTACCGTTCCGATTACGACATGGCTTGCGGTGATATTCCTCAAGGATTTTAAGGGTAAAAAAATGACAGTGGAAGAAATGGAGCATGGACATAGTCATGCGGGCCACGGGCATTAATACTAGAAACTCACTATAAAACCCTTAGGAATAGGGGTTTTGTTAATTTGACAGGATACTAATAATATGCTAGTATATATATGTAAAGTACATTTTAATTGAATAACCCTAAAACATTTAACAATGATAATTGTAATCGCTCTCCTCGTTTATTATGTTTACCTTTTTATAGGATTTGCTAAATCGTATGCAACTTATGGTTGGGATACGATTGGTTTTCTTATAGTATGCCTCATACTAGGTATAGTAGTAGCTCTTATTACTGGAGTTATTATTGCAGTTCTCTTAGGTCGTCTTATTCCTCAAAAAATTCATGAGGAGGCTGACGATGTTTTTGATATAGGCGCACTTGAGAGAGGTGCAAATACCGAAGGACGCTTCTTCCTTGGAATAGGAGCTATTAAAGAAGAGGTATTCTATTTCTTTTATCAAAGGAATGATGACGGTGGTTATGTTCCTAAAAGGCTTTCAATAGCTGAGAATATTACCTTTTATGAAGACGAGACCGAAGAGGATGCAAATATTCCGGCACAAATGCAAATCTTTACCAAAAGTTTTGTTTGGGAGTGGGCCGAGTACGTTTTTCTTCCTTCCCCTGGTAACTATTATAAGTTCTATATTCCAAAGGGTTCAATCAAGTCGGAATACAAGCTGTAATGGTTAGAAATTGTTTATGAGTAAAAGCGATCTCACGTGGGGTCGCTTTTTTTGCACAAAAGATTTTTTCCTGTATGATGATATTCATGAAATCACAAATGGCTGGATATAAATTGGATGTTAAAAAGTCTACGGCGGGACTCGGGTTATTTGCAGGAGAACCGATTAAAAAAGGAGCGAAGGTAATTGAGTATATTGGTGACAAGGTTACTGCTGATGAAGCAAATCGGCGAGGAGGGATGTATTTATTTGAAATTAATTCAAGGTGGACTATTGATGGTAAGGCTCGTAAGAACACGGCGCGCTACATCAACCACGCTTGCGGATCTGCGGCTAATTGTGAAGCAGAAATTAAAAATGGTCGCATCTGGGTCCTTGCCAAGAAAAATATTAATCCTGGAGAGGAGCTCGCCTATGATTACGGGAAAGAAATGTTCGATGAGTTTATCAAGCCTCACGGCTGTACTTGTGGAGCAACGAAGCATTTAGGGAGATCAGATTAGCACTCCTCGGCGTAGCTAGGAGAGAGGGTTGACTAATTGGCCAAACAGGAGTAGTATATAAGTATCAGTAAAGCCCCGCAGAGGGGTTTTAAAAAACCTGATTTTATTGGTATACTCACATATATAACATTATGAAAACATTTATCACAGGATTAGGGTCAGAATTTCAGAGACTTGTTTGGCCAAAAACCAACGAGGCACTTGGGCATGCAATTCTCGTTATTACCATTGCGGTAGTTATCGGATATTACATCGGAGCGTTTGATGCACTATTTGCAGCTGGACTTAAATTTATTATTGGTTAATCTTTTTTCATTCTATGTCACGACAAGAACTACAAGATCGAAGTTGGTATGCAATTCATACTTACGCAGGATATGAAAATGCTGTAGAGCGTAACTTGAAACAGCGTGTGGAATCACTTGGAATGGAGGATAAGATTTTCAATATTATTGTTCCTACAGAAAAAGTAATTAAAGTAAAAGGAGGGAAGCGTGTCGAGGTAGATGAGAAGTTCTATCCTGGATATATTTTGGTAGACATGATTGTAACCGAAGATTCTTGGTTCGTCGTTCGAAACACACCTCGAGTAACAGGATTCGTAGGGTCAGGAACGATTCCGGTGCCAATGTCACAAAAGGAGATCGACTTTGTTTTTTCTCGGATGAAGAAGAATGACTTGAAGCACACTATTGCGGTTGCAGTAGGAGACTTGGTGCTTATCAACGAAGGTCCATTCAAGGAGCATGAAGGAACGATTTCAGAGGTGGATGCTGAACGAGGCAAGGTCAAAGTACTTGTAAACATGTTCGGACGAGAAACGCCATTTGAGCTTGATTTCAACCAAGTAAGGAAGATGTAACAAAAAATTCTCCGCAAGGAGTTTTTTTGATATACTTAGAATATATGAAACATGTTGCCAAAGCCCTTTTAATGTATGATGATAAGTTTCTTATTCTTAAACAAACTCCGAACAAGGATGGGTTTTCATTTTGGGAAAATCCTGGTGGAAAGGTAGAAGTGAACGAGTCCCCTGATTTTGCGGTATTGCGAGAAATTCTTGAAGAAACAGGAATTCATGCAAAAGTTGAAGAAAAGATTCGAGAAGAAGAAATTCTTTCTAAGGACAACAGGGCTCCTTGGACAAGAAACCTATTTCTTTGTAGTTGTACGAACGATGTTGTGTCCTTAAGTCATGAGCATGTGGATTTCAAGTGGGTGACCGAAGGTGAAATTGAGTCTATGGAAGGAGGAAAACGCATCAAGGTTGATTTGAAGATATACCAAGATTTTTTAAATAAATGAACGTTTTGACAAAAAACCCTTAAAATGCTATGGTATCCAGGTTACGCTGCTTCACAGAACTAACACAGACACTTAAATTATATGGCTAAAAAAGTCACCAAAATAATCAAATTACAGATTGCAGGTGGAAAGGCTACACCAGCACCACCACTAGGACCAGTACTCGGACAGGCCGGGGTTAACATCGGAGAATTCGTAAACCAATTCAACGGTATGACCAAGGAACAGATGGGTGAAATGGTATCAGTCCTCATGACAGTATTCGATGACCGTTCATTCGAGTTCATCATCAAAACTCCTCCAGTTTCTGCGCTCTTGAAAAAGTATGCAAAAGTTGCGAAGGGTTCTGGTACGAATGCAAAGACAAAGGCTGGTTCAATTACGAACGCTCAGCTTGAGGAAATTGCTGCTATCAAACTTCCAGACTTGAATGCTCGAGATATCGAAGCTGCCAAGAAGACCGTTGCAGGATCTGCACGATCAATGGGAATTGAGATTAAGGGGTAATAA
>CALRGS010000054.1 GCA_943357975.1 Candidatus Nomurabacteria bacterium
TTTGCAATAGTTTTAATGCTTTGGATTTCGGAGAGACTGTCTAGAGCGATAGGGTTTTGTTTTCTTATTGTTTCAAAATAAAGGTCTGGAATATTTGGGAAAGAGAAATCTGCTCCCGAGGAATTGTGGATATCAAATAGTGTCATAAGGTAAGATAGTTATAGCATATCGAGGTGTGCTTAAAAAGAACTGTTTTGATATACTTATTATTCTTATGCAAGAAAGATCATCAGAAGACATAATCGAGTCCCTTGATAAGGGACTTATTCGAGTGGCTGAAATTTCTGAAAGTGGTGAATGGGTGGTTAATCAAGAAGCTAAGCAGGTAATTTTGTCTTACTTTCAATCGCATCCGTCAGAAAAAATTCAAGCAGGTGATTTGGAGTACTTCGATAAAATTCCTTTGAAAAAAGATTTTGAAAACAAGGGTATTCGTGTAGTTTCACCTGCAACTATTCGTTATGGATCGTATGTTGCACCAGGGGTAATTCTAATGCCTTGTTTTATTAATATTGGAGCTTATGTAGATTCAGGAACTATGGTTGATACGTGGGCGACAGTGGGCAGTTGTGCACAAGTAGGAAAGAATGTTCATCTGAGTGGGGGTGTTGGAATTGGCGGGGTACTTGAACCTTTACAAGCAAAGCCAGTAATTATAGAGGATGGGTGTTTTATTGGATCGCGATGCATTTTAGTAGAAGGGGTTCATATTGGAAAGGAGGCAGTGCTTGGTGCAAATGTTGTGATTACAGGATCTTCGAAAATTATGGATGTTTCAGGCCTAGAGCCTGTGGAGTATGTAGGCTATATTCCGGCTCGGTCTGTAGTAATTCCTGGGGCATATACAAAAAAATTTCCAGCAGGGGATTATCAAGTTCCCTGTGCTTTGATTATTGGCAAGAGAAAGGAAAGTACAGATTTAAAAACATCTTTGAATCAGGCACTGAGGGATCATAATATTACCTTTTAAAACATGTAAGTAGCTTCTCGATTTCCTGGGTGGTTTTGGTATAATGGGGATATGAAAATAATCGATCCAGGGCATGTCTATGAATTGAAACAACTGGGAGATAATAGTACCCAAACGTTAAAATTTATTAAGCGTTCAGGTGGGGCAGTTCACTATGATCAGGAATGGGCAGGAGTACAGACTCAAGAGGTGCTTCGCGCCTTGATTGATAGGACAAAGTATTTAGATACAGTCTTAGCATGTAAAGAAACCAAGGAGGCAGTAACACATTTACAAATGGCTTTATATTGGTATGAGGTTCGCGCGCTACGTCGCAAGCGATCGCAGACGAATCGTACAACATTGGATCATGATGATTCAATTACTCCCGAATATCATCCTGAATATGCCCCGGATATTCCATTTATAGAACAAGGTATCGAATTACTTCCTACGGGCGATGATGGACATATTATTAGATAACTAATATTTTATGCGAAACACAACACTCCTCTTTTTGATCAAGAAAAATGAAAATAAAATAGCGGAAGTCCTCCTTGCTATGAAAAAGCGAGGATTTGGTGCTGGGCGATGGAATGGAGTAGGTGGTAAATTACAAGAAGGTGAAACATTGACTCAGGCACTTCTTCGAGAAACAACAGAAGAAATAGGGGTATCGTTTCAGGAATCAGATTTACAAAAAGTTGCAGAGCTTGTTTTTACATTCCCACATCGCCCAGATTTTGATCAAATGGTACATGTGTATGTGACTGAGGAGTGGTCAGGAGAACCTGTAGAGTCTGAAGAAATGAAGCCTGAATGGTTTTCGGTAGATAAAATTCCATTTGATACCATGTGGCCGGATGATAAATTTTGGGTCCCCCAGATGATTGAAGGGAAATTGATCAAAGGAGGATTTACATTTGGTGAAGGGGATGTGATTGTGGAGCAGGAAGTAAACATTGTGGAGTCATTATAGCAATCTCTTGAACAAGGGGTTTTTATGTGGTAGGGTTGAGTAAACTAAAAACATAGCCATGGAAAAAGTAAACATTTTCGAAGTAGTTTCTAAGAAGAAGTTTTCAGATACACAACTAGAGCAAAGCCTCAAAGATTTTTTTGAGTTAAAAGATATTGATGGCGAGGTTGCATTCGCAACGAATAAGAAGAATTGCTTGTGATTCAAGATTCCAAGAAGCTCTGCAACGCATGAAAACATTTCAGCGCTTACATCACTGATTGAGCGTGTTGTGCGTGAAGCGACCACTACATGTCCTGGGTTCGGAGTTCCTGATACTCAATTGGAGACATTTGTACAAGATTCTGTGGCAGCACTTAACTAAGTCGCTGACTCGAAAAACCCTTCTGAAATTTCAGAAGGGTTTTTTATGATATAGTAAAAGAAAAAATATGGCTCAAAAATCAGTAGTTATTAAAGCTCTACCGCCTCATGAAAGTTTTTTATAACCCCCCTCGAAATTCGAGGGGGTTTGTGGTATAAAGGTCTATATGAAAGTAAGTTTTGAGTCCGTGCTTATTGGAGTACAGGATATTTTAAAATCTAAGCCATTTTATGAGAATGTGTTTGGGGTAACTTTTGACGAGGTGCGTCCACCGTTCTCAGATTTTTATTTGAACGGTATTGAATTTATGGTAGAGGAAAATGCGCCAGAAAGAGAAGGAGGTTGGGCTGAAAGGTATATTGGAAGAAACATGGGAGTATGTCTGCAGACCGAGAATATAGAGATGTTTTTACAAGAAGTGGCTGCTCATGGTGGAGCTATTGTAAAAGAACCAGTTCAAAAACCCTGGGGTACTTTGGAAGCAAAATTTGCAGACCTCGATGGAAATATCTTTATTATTGAACAAGAGGTTACTAGCTAGACATTCTTGTTCAATTGTGGTAATTTCAATTAAATAAAATCTAAAAACCTATGATTAAATTATTTCTATGGACTATTTTTGAGGTAACATCCTCCAGTGATTTACAAGGAATTAAGTTTCGTGGAACATTGCGCAAGTTTGCAATTTCAAAAGAATTAAACCTATTAGCTGAAAATGCTGACGACAACAAGAAGGTGGTTAGATTTGCGATCCTTGATAAAGATGCAGGACCATTAACAGTCGAGGTGCTAGAAGATTTTATCAAAAGCATTTGTACTGATGCGCAAATTTCTTTGCTGAATTCAGGTATTCAAAATCCTGTACTTTCTAAAATTAAAGTAAACGATACTTCTCGGTATCAGATTTAAATTTAAGACCCCCTCGAAATTCGAGGGGGTTTGTGGTATAAATAGAGCCATGACTTTACGGAATGTTGCATACATTGACGGTTCAAATTTGCACAACGCGGTAAGAAATCTTCCGTGGGATTTTGATTATGCTCGTTTTCGAGTATGGCTTACTGAAAAGTATTCGGTGGAGCAAGCTTATATTTTCTTAGGACTCATGCCTAAATATAAGGATCTTTATAAATATCTTCAAGAGTGTGGGTACACGCTGGTTTTTAAAGAAGTTATTTATGATCGAGATGGAAAAGCAAAAGGTAATTGTGATGCTGATGTTGTGGTGCAGGCAATGCAAGATGCGTATGAAAATAAATTTGATAAAGCAATCCTTGTTTCAAGTGATGGTGATTATGCTCCACTTGTAAAGTTTTTACAGAGCAAAGATAAAATGGAAACAGTCTTATCTCCTTACGAAACATCGAAGTGTTCAGTATTACTTAAGAGAACAGATGTTAAGATTGCTTATATTCCAGATCAGCAAAATATCCTTGAAAAAGAAAAAGCCCCCGACGGAGACAAAACTCTGTAAGGGTCCTTTTCGTGAGGATAACTACATTATACATT
>CALRGS010000055.1 GCA_943357975.1 Candidatus Nomurabacteria bacterium
TCAGACTCTGGTGTCACCAGCACATAATCAATCATACGTTTCTCAAGATTCGCACTCTTTACCTTGATCTTAATCTTCTGCCCAAAGCGGAATTCTTGTTTAGAATTTCTTCCAACGATACAATTTTTCTTCTCATCATATCCAAAGAAATCATTTCCAAGGTCCATCAATCGGATCATACCTTCAGATTTAGATTCAGCCTCAGCAACGTAAGCACCAAATTTTCCAAGACCAGTAATAATTCCATTGAAGGTCTGACCAATACGTTCGGTCATATATTCTACCTGCTTGTACTTAATTGATTCTCGCTCAGCTTCCTGAGCATCCTTTTCGCGATCAGAACTGAATGCACACATACGCACATATTCGCCAGCATCCTCAGGAGAAACTTTTTGTCCATTAAGGGTAAGCTGCAACAGTCGATGTACCATCACGTCAGGATAGCGACGAATAGGGGAGGTGAAGTGTGTATAGAAATCAAATGCTAGTCCAAAGTGTCCAATGTTCTGGGTTGAATAGATCGCCTTGGCTAGAGAGCGCACAATAGATGATTGAATGGTGTCGCGTGCATCATCCGTTTCTGCACTATCGAGAATCTTCTGCAAATCATGCGGAGGAATAATGCCGTTTTTTATAGGAATATTTTTATACCCAATTGATTTCAAGAATGTTACCAAGTCTTCTACGCGATCAGGAGCCGGTTTATCATGGACTCGGTATATCGCAAGCCCCGCAGAGTCTTTCTGAGAAAGTTTAATAGCCACATATTTGTTTGCAAGGAGCATCCATTCCTCAATCATACGCATCGTATCAATACGCTTCTTGATCATCACACGAATTGGTTTTCCATTTTCATCAAGGATAAATCGCACCTCGTCAGTATCCATCGAAAGCGCTCCGTCGCGGAATCGGTCCTGGGTATAAATTTTTGAGATACGCATCATTTCAGCAAGTTCAAAGTAAAATAGTCCTGGCTTGCCCGCCGATGAGGCTTGGGTGATAATCTCCTGAGCTTCCTCGTAGGTAAATCGCTTATTCGATTTGATGATCGTTCGTCCAAACCAAGTCTCGAGAACTTTTCCAGTTTCTTTTTCAATTTTGAAAATACTTGAGAATGCTAATTTTTCTTCATCCTGACGGATAGAGCAGAGTTCATTCGAGAGTACTTCTGGAAGCATGGGAATTACTCGGTCTACAAGGTATACCGAAGTCGTTCGCATCTTTGCTTCATCGTCGAGAGCTGATCCTTTAGTTACATAAAATGAAACATCGGCAATATGAACTCCGATTTCGTAATTACCGTCAGGCAATGTCATAAATGACAAGGCGTCATCAAAGTCTTTTGCATCCACAGGATCGATAGTAAAAGTGGCAACCTCTCGCATATCCCGACGTTTTGCAATTTCATCAGCCGGAATACCTGTTCCATGCAATTTTTCAGCCTCTGCAGTCACTCGTTCAGGGAACTGACCATCAAATCCTTTTTCAAGGACAATAGCATTCATTTCAGTATCATTTTCTCCGGGTGTTCCAATTAATTGGATCACTTCACAAGTTGGCGTATCACCAATCCATGTTCCTAATTTTACGAGAACTTTTTTCTTGAGACTAGCGGTCGCTAAATCATTTACGGGGGCTACACGCATTTCTGGTTCTCGTGAGTCACTTGAAATAAACCAAATATCACTCGCGCGTTGTTCAATGATTCCTGAATAGGCCGCTTTACCTCGTCGGTTAATTGCGGTTACTTGGCCAGTACCTTCTTTTTTATCAAGGATTGAAACAGTAACCTTGTCTCCATTGAGTGAATGCATCCCGTGCTGAGGATGTACCATTACTGCGAACCCAGAGTCTTTATGAGTTACATAGCCAATATTATTTTTACCAACCTTAAATACGCCGTCGAAAATATCAGGGACGTCACCAGTTACTTTTGAGTTGTCTACAGGACGAGGAGTCTGGAGCCTATCGTCCTTCTTGTGAGTTTGAAATACTTTTTGTCCTGATTTTGGATAATCTCGTCTAAAGTCTCCACCAGTTTTACCACTTCGGTCGTTTGAGTTCGTTTGCATTATGGGGAGATAATACCATAAAAGGGGGGACCGAGACAGACTTGACTAGTATAGTATTATGTGATAATGTGTGCTCAAACAAAAAGAAAAAATATGAAGATAAAATTTTCTAAAGAAGAACTTCTTGAAAAACGCATGACAGAACTAGGTCTGGGTGGTGCGTTTAACAACTGGTTCCTACGATTTCCGCGGAATGATTTGCGACTTACTCCTTATGAGCCTGCGATTACGCTCAGAGAATTTCTTAATCGTAATCAAAAGTTCCTCTCCTGCATAACTGATCGATTTTCTTGCAACATAAAAGAAGAAGGTTTTTCATTACAGAGCGCTTCATTTCAGAAACTAAAAAGATTTCTTATTGATAATGGTTTTACCCAAGATGACTGGTTCATGCTTGGGAGTAGAAATAAACAAGGAAGCTTGTTTCCATTTTCATTTAATAAGAAATCAGAAATTCTGGTACTGCAATTTGTTACATGGAACATCATCAAGCCCAAATCAGAAGCATTTCAACTGCTCGTTCAAGCCTTACCAAAAGTAGAGGTTGGATCTATTACAGCTGCAGACCTTCTCGCGTTATCAAGTGATGATATCGAGAAGGTGACAGGGAGGCGAAATTACTGGAAGTTGTCCTATGTCCAGGTCCAAGGGCTTCGGATATTTATTACAAAACTTCAGGAAAAATTTACCCTGTGTGGCTTCACCAGAGAGGACGGTCCATTCATGGATATCTCTTTTAAGAAAGAGAAGCTTGTGAGAAATATGACCTACTACAAGCGGAAAAAGCTTAAAGAAAAACATGGTGACGATTACTTAGAGTATGCAGATGTTGGATAGGCATGTGATACTGATTATTGAAAGTGGCTCCTTTCAATAATCAGTATCTTTTTTTTGACAAATATAGTAATACATGCTATTATTAATTCAGATTAAAATAAATTACACTAACCCCACTTTCTTCAAAAAAACAAACCGCCATGAAAAGAATCCCCCAATCAGTTGTAGTAATTACTTTCACTTTTTTCTTAAGCTCGTATAACAACACCGTAGATGCTTCTTCAAGAGCACTTACAGCCGTTCATTCACCAGAAAAGAACCTGGATACTTCAAGAATTTCCTTTCCTCCTGTTAAGAAGTTGGTACTGTCTTTCTGTGATCGTCCGATCAGAATCGTTTCAGACACAATGTTTTCCTTTCCTAAAAATTTAAAAGAATTAGGCCTGGAAGTTGAAAAAGATGGAGATGCGTATGTTTTAAAAAATACTGCGGATACTACACCTCCTGTTGTTAGTAATAATACTCTTGCTGTTGGCCCAAGAAATAGTGAGCCGGTAATAATTACCGTTCCTGATGGTACTGATTTAGACGCAAGTCTTTTAAATGACCTAGCCGTTACTGCACGTATTGCATCACTTGATGTCGATATTTTGGGTTCCGCTGATGTTTGTATAGAGTCATCAGAAAATGTTGGGTCTATAGACATTTCAGGCTCCGGGAATGTTGTTATTAAAAAAACAGGTGCTATTAAGAATTTACATGTTTCCGGTTCAGGTGGTATTACCATTCGCAAGTGCTCTACAGTTGGCAAGGTATCAGTGAGTGGTTCAGGTGATATTGATTTGCCATACGGTG
>CALRGS010000056.1 GCA_943357975.1 Candidatus Nomurabacteria bacterium
TCGAAAAGGATAACAGAATAAGGTCTATGTCGTACAGCCTCCGTGAACTGTCCAGATTCTTCGTATCCCACATATCCAGGAGCGGTTCCTGTTAATTTAGAGATTGAATGTTTCTCCATGTATTCTGACATGTCGACTCGGATCAAAGCTTTCTCATCATCAAACATGAATTCCGTAAGCGCCTTGGTAAGCTCAGTTTTTCCAACTCCTGTAGGACCTAGGAACATGAACGAACCGATGGGGCGATTTGGATCTGAAATTCCTACTCGTGAACGACGAATCGCATTTGAAATTTTTTCAATAGCTTCACCCTGCCCTTTCACACGCTTCTTGAGTTCAACTTCCATATTCTGCAGACGCTCAGTTTCACCTTGTAACATTTTCATCACAGGGATATTGGTCCATTTTGCAACAACGCGCGCAATGTCTTCTTCGGTTACTTCTTCTCGTAACAGACGATCTTGAACTTTAATTTTCTTCAAGCGATCAACCTTCGTCTTCAGCATTTTTTCAAGTGCAGGAATTTTTCCGTAGCGCATTTCTGCAACCTTAGCTAAATCTGTCGCAAGTTCTGCATTTTCAGATTCAACACGAGCGAGGTCAATATCCTTCTTGATTTTACGAATTTCTCCGAGAATGTCTTTCTCTGTATTCCACCTCATTTCCAAACCAGAAGTTGTTTCCCGAATATCTGCAATTTCTTTTGTAATCTCTTTCAACCGGATGTTATTATCCTTGGCACGATCTTTGTCTTCCTTGGTATCACGAATAATTGCTTCAGTTTCAATTTCAAGGCGTGTAATTTTTCGATGTACCTCATCAAGTTGTGCCGGTTTATTTTCAAGTGAAATTTTCAACATCGAAGCCCCTTCGTCGATAAGGTCTACTGCTTTGTCAGGAAGGAATCGGTTTGTAATATATCGCGTCGACAAATTTACTGCTGCAATAATTGCATCATCAGTGATACGTACTCCGTGGAATAATTCATACTTAGACTTCAATCCTCGCATAATTGCAATAGCATCCTCTTCTGAAGGCTCGTTCACATACACCGGTTGGAATCTTCGTGCAAGCGCTGGGTCTTTTTCAAAATGTTTCTGAAACTCGTTTAATGTCGTCGCACCGATCGCACGGAATTCTCCACGAGCAAGGGCAGGCTTCAGCATGTTTGCCGCGTCCTGAGCACCATCACCTCCTCCTGTTCCAATCAAGGTGTGAATCTCATCAATAAATACAATCACCTGTCCTTCACTACGCTCAATTTCTTTCATGATGGCTTTCAATCGCTCTTCAAATTCTCCTCGATATTTTGTTCCTGCAACCAACAGCCCGAGGTCAAGCATCATTAAATCCTTGCCTTTCAATGATTCGGGGACATCATTTTTTGACATACGAATAGCAAGGCCTTCTGCGATAGCAGTTTTTCCTGTTCCTGGTTCACCAATCAAAATCGGATTATTTTTAGTACGACGCGCAAGGATTTCAATCACGCGCATGATTTCCTTATCTCTTCCAATTACTGGATCCAATTTATCTTCGGAAGCCAACTTTGTGAGGTTTCGAGAATATTTTGTAAGTACACGAAATTGTTTTGCACTTCCTGGTTTCCCATCATCACTTTTAATTTCCTCGAGCATTTTCAAGGCATCAGCATGATTGATTTTATATTTTGTGAGCAGTTCTTTTGCTTCACTAGGAACTTCGAGGACGGCAAGGAATAAATGTTCTACCGATACAAATTCATCCTTCATTGATTTTGCAAGATTTGATGAACGCTCAATAACCTGACCGAGGTCGGGTGTTAAATACATTTGTAAATTCTGAGAAACGGTAGTCCCCATTGCCTGCCCTGTTTCGATGATATCAAGGAGTTCATCAGTAAGGGCAACCAGATCAATTTCCATGCGTTCAAGCATTGAAACAATAGGTGTGTCGTCCTGCACGATAAGCGCCGTCAACAAGTGGTATGAGTTTACATTATTTACTCCACGTTCCAGGGCAAGCTCATGAGATCTTCGAATCGCTTCTTTAGCTTTTGTTGTAAAGTTTGTAAATGCTGGCATAGGGTTATTTATAGCATATTTTAGGCATCTAGAAAAGTTGCTTTTTATGCTTGTAGTATCAAAAGCAACATGTTATACTCTTCTCACAAAGCGCCGCAAGGCTCCGAGAAATCCCGCCATTTGGCGGGATTTCGATTTGTCATAATAACTCTCTCAGCCTTCTTCTTATTATCCTAAAATACTCAGGATGTATTTCATACATATTTCTTATAAGTCTCTTATTACTCACTAGTTTCATTTGTGCCAAAATCGCAGCCACCTTGTTACTATCACTATCAACATAGTTAAAGTAAAAATCTAAACTTTTTTGTTTTGTTGATAAAGGGACTACCCAAAACATTTGGTTATTAAACTTTTTCACAACTAGAACAGGTCTCGAAAAATTAGAACCTGTACCATTTTGTTCAAACCCAATATTTTTTCCAAGAGCACTCATCCAAACCTCTCCCTCCTTGGGAAATTTCTTAGGCTGACGATAATAGTGTTCAAAATCTTGTTTCAAATTGTTCCATCTATTAAATCCAGCCTTATCGCTCAAAAGATATACGTATTCTTGTTCACTATTGTTTATTCCTTCAGGTATTTCCATCTACCCAACATATCAGACCGAGATAAATTCCAGATAAAGAAATTCTCAAGAAATGATAAAGATTGTTTTGTGGTACTTTGACTTTTTTAGGCAAGTAAAAAAGCACCCCTTGATCATTAAAATGAATCAAGAAATGCTTTTTATTATCCCCTATTATCACCACTATGCATCCGTTGGTTTAGCTTCAAAAGAAGGAACCAGTGCTGCATGAATCAGTGTTGCGAAAACAACGAGTATTAATGAAATTGCCGCAGTCAACGTGTCGATGGGGCGAGGTGATTTCAATGGGAACATAAGTGCCCAAACAATAAAAACTGTGGCAGCTATACATGAGCCGATGTCCGCAAGAAATGCGAGCTTAATTTGACCATACGCGGTCTTGTAGGTCACAGAAGTAATCCAGCGATATACCTTTACCATAGAAATGGTGCTGATAAAATAAGAGAGGATTACTACTACGGTAATTACGTTAACTGTTTCGGTAATTGAAAGATTTGTCATGGCTTATAATTTTGTAGTGAGCAATATTTTTTGATTCCTAGTACTAGGATAGCACAAAAACCCTAATATGTCAATCCACCCTCAAACGCCTTGGTTTTAGTCACTATCTTAGCAAGTACCCCCACAACCCTTGAAATGTCGGCTTGTGTAGTCCCTCGCCCCATGGTGAAGCGAATACTGCCATGTGCTGAACGATCCTTACGAAGTGCGGCAATAACATACGACTCTTCGTCATCCTGTTCGCGACATGCAGATTTTGAAGCCGCACAAATTCCTTGCGCATCAAGCTC
>CALRGS010000057.1 GCA_943357975.1 Candidatus Nomurabacteria bacterium
ATAAAATATTTCAAAAATCATCAAGGAGAATGTATGCGAGAATTTTCAGTTCCAAAAGTTGTTCTTTTCTTCGATACTCAGGACGTGAAAGAGCTTGTTCACATGGTTAAGAATATTGATAATGTCGAAATCATGAAAAACTATAAAGACAGTCCGATGAAGTTCAAGGTCTTGAATCAGATCATCATTCAGTGTGAACTCCTCGCAGAACTTGCAGAGGAATATCAAAATCCTATTTTCAGAAATTATCAAGAAATTGTTGCAACCATTAAGCAGCTTTCATGGAAAAATGAAGAGATTAAAAAAATCCTCGATGCTCGTCATGAAGATGAGGTGACCAAACATATGAAGTATTTGATAGAAGAGTTTAAAAAACAAGTTTAAAAATAATAAAAAACCCCGGATCCGGGGTTTTTTATTATATGACTATTGAAGATCTTCTTGTTCAGATCTGATCGTTTCGATCTGGTCATCTGAAAGAGATCCGTCTTTTGTTTCCATAAGAGTCCCGTCTGGGTTTTGATGGAATGGTTGTGCTTGAGTTGGTTTTTTATCGAGACCTAATGCTTTTCGTACAGCGTCCCGGCCTTGTTCTATAGGGAGTCTCATATCAAAGTTCATAAATGTATAATTTGCTTTATTGTTAATAATATGGTATAGTATACAAGAATCAAATTAAAAAGTCAAACATGACTAAGAAATCAATGGAAACAATCGATCTTATTGGCCGTATCGATGAGGAACTCTTAAGGAGATTCCTCTTTGAATACGAAAAAAAACAACAAGCGGCAGCGATATCTTTTTTTATTGACAGTGGTGGTGGTTTCGTAGATTCTGCTATTGAAATTGCCCGCCACATGAACGCCTTGGATACTCCCTTTATAACGGTTGCTGGAAAATTTGTTGGTTCAGCCGCTTTTTTTCTACACCAATGTTGTCCTGGAGAGCGTATCGCATATTGTGACAGTAGTTTTTTCTTGCATAGGCAGTATAAGAAAAATCCAGATGTAAAAATTTCTGAGAAAGAAAAAGCCCAGGAGTTTATTATATTTAATACCATTGCAATAGTGACAGGTAAGACGGTATCTGAGATTCAATTGTTTGCTGACAAGGAAACAATATTCAGTGCTCAAGAGGCTAAAGAACTTGGTTTTGTTACAAGAATTATTGACTCTCCCGTACCAAGCGGGGGAGTTTTTTTTATGCTAGAGTGTTCCTATGATAAAACCAAAAATTACCATCCTCCTCGAGACTCCAGACTTCCTCGTCATCAACAAGCCAGCAGGCTTGGTGGTTCATGGTGATGGAAAACATAAGGAGCCGACGGTGGTGGATTGGTTCTTGAAGAAATACCCAGAATCAGAAGGGGTAGGGGAAGCAATGGAAATTGAGCATGCAGGAGAAACAATCGAAATTCCTCGATCAGGAATTGTGCACCGATTAGATAGAGACACTTCAGGTGTTTTAATCCTTGCAAAGAATCAAGAAACCTTTGATTTCTTCAAACAACAATTTCAATCGCATACGATCAAGAAAAAATATGTCGCCGTGGTATTTGGATGGCCACGTGACGAGCGAGGAATTATTGAACAACCTATCGGACGTTCACGATCTGATATTCGAGCTTGGACGACAAAAACTTCTGCGCGCGGAACCATGCGCGATGCAGTCACACGATTTACGGTTAAGAAAAAATTTGAATATGGTGACCCAGATTCATTAGTGGGCAAGCAAAAATATGCCATTGTAGATTTATATCCTCAGACGGGACGCACGCATCAATTACGTGTACATATGTCACATATTGGACACCCGATCGTCGGAGACCCGATCTATTCTGGTAAAAAAGAAACAAGTCTGCCTATCGAGCGAACCGCCCTTCATGCTGAACAAATTACCTTCAAGGCGCCACAGGGAAGTTCAAATGGTAAGGATTCTATCGTTATAGCACCTATGCCCGCTGACCTTGCCAAAGTTGTCTCTTTGTGATAAGGTGTGCAAGTTATTCATTATATTAAAGACCCCCGTCTTGAGCCTTAACTAAGTCTTCGTGACTAGTTTCGGAGTCGGACATTCTATTTATGGCAATCAACGCTACACAATTTTTACCCAAGGATGTTGCAAATCGAAAAGATTTGGACGTTCGAACTGGAGACACGATCCGTGTTTCAGTTAAAATCGAAGAAAAAGGAAAAACTCGAATCCAGATGTTTGAAGGTCTCGTGATTGCTCGCAAGCACGGAACTGAATCAGGAGGAACGATCACTGTTCGAAAAATCTCACACGGTGTGGGTGTAGAACGAATTTTCCCGCTCTATTCTCCAAGTATTGAAAAAATTGAAGTAATCCGAAGAACATCGGTACGACGATCTAAACTCTACTTTATCCGAGAAAAAGTAACTCGTGATATTCGAAAGAAAATGCGAAACTTCAGTGAATTTTTCTCTTCAACAGCAGACCTTCCAAAGCCAGAAGAAATGATGGCAGAGGTAGTAGAAGATGTTGTGGCAGATACTTCAGCAGAATAACTCGACAAAGTCGGGTTTTTTTGTATACTGGGGACCATGTCTCACTTCGCGTCAGAAAATTATCTGGGCGCTTCGCGTGACGATGCCCGGGTGGAGAAATTGGTAGACTTACTACCTTGAGGTGGTAGCGCCGCAAGGCATGGGGGTTCGAGTCCCCCCTCGGGCACAGGAAAAGAACTTAGTGGTTTCTTCGAAACCAAGGAGTGGGCGTGCAGACACAAAACAAATTAGATCTCAATCGTTTGATAAGCATCTCTCATAAAAATCTTTCATTGACAAATCGTTATAAACATGTTAATATAAATATAGGTTACTGAGAATACCCTTACGCCATATTGGTAAAATTCTCTCGGCAATCCTCTGTTTGGATAAAATTCTTTGTAAAAATGAAAAGTTCAATAATGGTTACTATCGCCATAATGATAGCCGTTTTCAATTATTCTTGTGGTTCAAGATCTGGCGAAATCAACTCTATAAATGAAGTAGAAAAAACATTTATTGTTCAACCAATAAATAGTATGTCAGAATTCCGTGAAAAAGTTCTTAAGCTAAATTTAAGTAACGGGCTTTTTACTGAACACTCTAAAAACTACTTACCAGAAAATTTTGACTCCTTTCCTAACCCATCTCCCAATTCTTTTGAAAAAGCAGAAATAATAACCTGCTCTGGCTCAAGCCCTGAAGAAATCCTGAGAGAAATAAAGCAAAGGGGTTACAAAACATTACAGACTTGTCATATGGACTTGATACTATCAACCAGCTCCGTCCAGTATCATTTGATTACATTCGCAACAACGAACACACTATCGGATTCCTTGCACAAGAAGTTCTACAATATATCCCAGAGTCAGTAGGTGGTAGTGATGAGAAGGG
>CALRGS010000058.1 GCA_943357975.1 Candidatus Nomurabacteria bacterium
TCTTTTAGAGGGAGTCGCTCGGCGAAGCCGGCGGTGGGAGTACTAAGTTCGATATCATCAAAATTTTGGGACTGGAGGACGTTCCCGATTCCCTTCTTAACCAATTCAAGTATTGCGAGGAATGAAACCACTGCGAATACTTTTGCTTGGCGTTTCTCGGTAGGATCTGTTGCGTTGCGATACTTGTCCATAATGTCGCGACTATGGAACGCCATACCGTTTTGGATTCGTGAGGTAAGGTTTTCAATAACCTCTTCAAGTTTTACTACTACCTTCATTGCTTTTTCTGGAAGCTTTTCAAGTATTGGGAAGGCGACAAATATATTCTGAAGCAATTCCTGCAATCCAGAAAGTTTCATTTGAGGATCGGGAGCAAACACCGGATTTTTATCTGTCCAAATCCTTTCGAATGAAACATTTTTCTGATACAGCGGAAGGAGCTTTTCAGAATATTTTTGAATGACTTGATACTGGCGCACGCGCTCGGTCAAATCGGTAATACTTGCCTCTTCTTCATCAGTAAGCTCCATGCTTGGAAGGAGCGACCGCGCCTTGATAAGTACTAATGTTGAAGCAACTACAATAAATGATGATACTTGGGAGTAGGTTAGTGTGTGATCTGAGATATATTTCAAGAAGTCTTCGGTTACGGTGGCAAGGGAGATCTCAGAAACATGCAATTTGCGCCCTTGAATAAGCTCAAGGAGCAGGTGCACCGGTCCTTCAAATTCCCCTGATTTTACGAGATAATCCATGGGTGTTAGTATACCCTATCACCCCCATCTTTGACAAAAGTATTTTTTGGTGTATAGTATAAAAAACAAAGCTTATGAAAAAGACTTTTACTTGCACGACTGAATTTGTTCATCTTATTTTTTTTGATAAAATCCCGGAAAACCTTCAACTTCCCCCTACCCCAGAAGAGCTCATGTTCATCGAAGGATATGGGTATGTCTCTAAGAAAAAACTCGGAATAGCCTGAAACAACATCTCCCCCTCAAAAAAGCCGCTGGCAACCCAGCGGCTTTTTTTTATTTCTTTTCTACTTTCTTCGTAATAATATTCAACTCAGCCAATTGCTTGTCAGAGATAAGCGACGGTGAATCCATCATAGGATCCTTTCCTTCCCCAGTCTTTGGGAATGCAATTACTTCACGAATATTCGGCTCGTTTTGGAGTAACATCATGAGGCGATCAAATCCCCATGCAATTCCCCCATGTGGAGGTGTCCCAAGCGAGAACGCCTTCAACATGTGCCCAAAGTTTGCATCAATGTCCTCTGGCTTGTGTCCCATAATTTCAAACACCTTGCGCAATCGCTCTGGTTTATGATTTCGAATAGATCCCCCACCTAATTCATACCCGTTCAAAATAATATCGTATTGCGTCGTAAGAATATCTCCAATATTTTCTCTGTTCATCAACCAGTCCATATGCTCCGGCTTTGGCGCAGAAAATGGGTTATGGGTAAATGTCCACTCACCTTCGGCTTGCGGATTATCAGACTTATCAGTTCGTTCAAAGAATGGGAAATCAATCACCCATCCGAATGCGAGAACATTTAGATCTTCTTTATTCTCTCGAAAATCAGGACGATCGTTTCCATACTTTTCCATAGCTTCCTTGTACGTAATACGAGGGAAAGGAATTTCTTGGATCTTCTTCTCGGGATATAACTTTGTTACCAAATCAATTAACGCTCTTTCATTTAACGCCATAACATCCTCACGATCTACGAAACTCATTTCGAGGTCGATTTGTGTAAATTCTGGCTGACGATCTCCACGAGAATCTTCATCGCGTAAACATTTTGCAACTTGGAAATATTTTTCAATCCCTCCTGTCATTAACAATTGCTTGTACTGCTGAGGTGACTGTGGAAGCGCATAAAAGTTTCCTGGATACAAACGCGCGGGCACTACGAAATCTCGTGCACCTTCTGGTGTCGACTTTGTAAGCAGTGGTGTTTCTACTTCGATAAATCCTTCGAGTTCGAGGAAATCACGAATCGCTTTAGCGGTCTTCGCACGCATACGAATATTATTCTGTACACGAGGACTACGCATATCCAAATACTTATGACGCAAACGAGTTTCTTCTCCTACTTCACGAGTATCGGCAGTGATATCAAACACCGGTGTTTCTGATTCATTTAATACTTCAACCCCTAACACCTCTAATTCAATATCCCCATTCTGCTTATCTGCCTGAACATTGCGCTCGGGTCGCTTGTTTACTTTTCCAGTCACGGCAACCACCCATTCACTACGAAGTGTTTTTGCAATTTCCATAGCTGCACTATTAGGCAACGTCACTCCTTGCACCTTCCCTGTTCGATCACGAAATTCAAAGAAGATCATTTTTCCTTGATCGCGTCGTGTATCTACCCAAGCACCAATAACGACTTCCTGGTCGATGTGGTTTTTGAGTTCATCAATGAGAATTCTGTTTTTCATAAATAAGTCTCTGAAGAAACGAAAAATCGCCTCTTCAAACGTATAGTTTATACATTTGCAGGGGCGATTCTTCGAGAAACGCGGTGCCACCCTACTTTGGACTTTGGTAATAATTGTCTCCTCGCCGGGTGTCAATCGGGTCGCTGGAATAGAGATACTATAGCAAAATCAACACCTTTCGGATATCTTGACATTTACCAATACTTATGCTATTATGGGGGTATATTTCTTAACCAACTAAATACAGCACGCATGCAAGCACTCTTCACAATTCCAGGAAACATCTTGATTCGCTTTACTGAAAACAAGAAAACAAGATTTATTTATGTTAACCCAAAAGGAAATTACCTGGCTGCCGATTTTGAAATACGAACCGGGCATCCAATTAATGAAATGGAGTGGAATAATCTTATAAGAAAATCAGGACAAAAACCAACAGATGCCACGGGAGAGCAATTGGACCATGCCAAAAAAGGAGTAGCTCAGCGCAAAGAACTACTAAAAATTAGAACAATGGCTGACCGTATGCAATGGGCACATGAAAACTCACCAAAGAAAACCGTTGCATAGCTAAGATTAACGGCTACCCAAAAGATGCAAAAGCGGGAGATTATTCTCCCGCTTTTTTTGTACGTGTCTTTCGTTTTGGTTTGTCCTGATACCCTTCGGCTTGTAGATTAAATAACTCCTTATACTTCCCTGTCTCAATACCCATCAACTCATCATGGTTTCCTTGTTCAATAATTTTTCCATGCTCGATCAAAATAATTTTATCGGCATCACGCACGTTAGAAAACTTATGGGAAATAATAACCCGTGTTTGGTGTTTGTGATTATTACGAAGTGCCTTGAATAT
>CALRGS010000059.1 GCA_943357975.1 Candidatus Nomurabacteria bacterium
GATAAAGCTTTTGATTTAACGAACTCGAAACAACAAGGAGGCATGCCTGGAATTATTACAAAGTTTTTCGATGTGAGCGTACTTACTCGTAAGGATGTTTATTACCAAGCTGCTGTTCTTGCGTTTGCCCAATTAAGGAACAAAGACCTTTATCCTGAACAGTAGTATCAAGGTCTTTAAAAAGCGTCGCAGTACCGCGACGCTTTTTGTTTTGACATTTTTTCAAAAACGTATACAGTATCAAGAAAAGATCCCATGAAAATAAAAACAGGTGTTCTCTTAGGAGTGATTCTTTCATACTACGGTTATGCACAAAATAACAACAAATACCTTTTCCCCCACAAGACAGAAAATTTCTCACAACTTGATTGGTTAGAGGTTATGAGTGAAATGGCAAATGATACTTTTATTTTAAATTGTATGAAGGGTATTGAAAAAGGCCCAATGGTGATTACTCACCTACCTTATGTTTGCTTATTAAATAGTGAACATAAGATCGTTCTTCAGTTTTGTCCAGATTGTAATTGGAAAGTGCTTACGTGTACCGATTACGATTGTATTGCAAAGGTTTCGGTAGTGTCAGATGCTTATGGATTTCGTTTGGATAATGTGTATGCTCAAAATATTTGGAATCAAGGAGACACTGTTGTAGCCCTGCTCTTTTTACTCCATGTCGATCCTTATTCCGGAATAGATAATGCGGAGTGTGCACTGATTCCAGTTATTTCAAATGTGTATATTCCAGCCTATCCAGTATTTCCTTCAAAAAGAAAGGGATTAAAATAGTTAATACAAAAGCATATCCTCCGGAGGGTGTGCTTTTTTGTTTCGAAATTTCTTGTGCTATACTCCTCGCACTATGAAAACGCCTCAGAAACCCAAAGTGAAAACATTAAAAAACGGAATGAGGATTATTACCGTTCCCATGGAGGACAACCCAACGGTGACGGTGATGGTCATGGTAGAAGCGGGGACGCGATATGAAACTCGAGCAACTAATGGACTCTCACACTTTTTGGAACACATGTGTTTTAAGGGAACCCAAAAGAGAACTTGCCGGGAAATTGTTCATGAAATTGAATCTATGGGTGCAATTACCAATGCGTTTACTGGCTACGACTACACCGGTTATTTTGCCAAAGGACGATCAGTATTATTTCCAAAACTATTGGAGGTGGTTTCTGATGTGTATTTGAATTCAACGTTTCCTGAGGCTGAGATTGAAAAAGAGCGCGGGGTAATTTGTGGCGAAATTGATATGTACGAAGACGTGCCGCAAAGCAAAGTGCAATATATGGGACTTGAAGCTTTATATGGAGATCAGCCAGCAGGCTTCACCATCCTTGGTCCTAAGGAAAATATTTTAAAATTCTCACGTGAAGACTTTATGAAGTACCACAAAGATCACTATGTTCCAGAAAAAACAGTGCTGGTGGTTGCTGGAGGAGTTGACGCGGTGACTGTAGAAAAAGAAGCGATTAAACTATTCAGTGGGATGAAATCTTCAAAACATCTTGGTAAGAAAAGAATTGGAAAACAGCAAGGTGAAAAAATATTTATCAAAGATAAGAAAACAGATCAGAGTCATTTGTATTTTGGACTACGGTCGTTACCTCTGGGGCACAAAGATGGGGCTGCATTTGCAGTACTTGTGGGAGCGCTAGGAAAGGGGATGAGTTCACGACTTTCATTTAAGTTACGAGATGAGATGGGGGCTGGATACTACATATCCGCTGATGCGATGGAGGCAGATGATGCTGGTGTATTTGAGATTTCAACGGGCACCCAGCCGTCCCGGGTCCCAGAAGTCATTAAGGCTATTTTGGGAGAACTACAAACCATTACTGAGGAGGTCATGACTCCTCCAGAGCTTGCAAAGACCCAGGAGTACCTTATAGGGCGATTGTATATGGGTTCTGAGTCTACTCATGCCCAGGCAGAAATGGTCGCAAGCCAGGCCATTTTTCACCAACCTTTGAAAACAGTGAAGGATATTGAAAAAGAAATCAGGAAGATCACAGTTCAGGATGTTCAAAGGGTTGCTAAAAAGTACCTGAAGCCAGAAAGATTCCATTTAGCCCTTATTGGTCCCCATAAGGATAAGTCAGCTATCACCAAGGCATTTGGAACCTAGATTTCATTGTGGTATTATTCCCATATGGAACATCGCCATATCACGATTAATACGAAAATCATCTGGACAGTTTTACTCGTAGGTATTTCAGTTTTTGTAGCGTGGAAGTTGCGCAACTTCATCATGGTGTTGTTGATCTCGGTTATTATAGCTTCATTTATTGAGGCAGGTGCTCGTCCCTTGAAAAAAATTCATATTCCACGACCGGTCTCTGTATTTTTTCTGTATGCACTAGGTTTTATTGTTATCGCAGGAGTCCTTTACCTGATCGTGCCATTATTCGTACATGAAATTGCGGACTTCATTGACCTCTTCCCAAAAGACTCTCTGTTGGTGAAACTCGTTGGGCCTCTTGCTGACAATGGTTTCAATAGTGGGACATTCAAACAGATTCTTGCTTCACAAAATCTGTCGGGGGCCTCAGGGTTCTTGGGAGCACTCCAAGGAATTTTCGGAGGGTTGTTAAATGCAATGCTTGTAGTGATTATTTCATTCTATTTGTCTATTCAAGAAAAGGGGATCGAACAATTTTTACGAATTGTTATTCCTGATCAGCATGAGGATTATGCAGTTGATCTTTGGAATCGAGTGGAGAAGAAAATCGGATATTGGTTTGGTGGACAAGTACTCGTTGCGATCTTGATTGGATTGGTAACCTACCTCGGATTATTCCTCATGGGAGTTCCGTATGCACTGATCCTTGCGGCCGTTGCAGGATTGTTTGTATTCGTTCCGTTCGGGACAGCTATTTCTATGGCGCCTGCACTAGTGCTTGGGTATTTGGGAGGCGGGGTTAGTCTCGCATTACAAATATTCTTGTTCTATGGAGTAGTGCATTATATCGAGTCGTATTTCTTCACCCCATACATTTTGCATAGAACGATTGGAATGCCAATGCTGGTGATCATCCTTTCGGTAATTGCGTGTCTTGAACTCTTCGGCCTTATTGGGGTAGTGATTGCGGTGCCTATTGCAGTGCTTATCCTTGAGCTTGTATACGATTATGGAAATTTTACCAAGAAAAACAAGTCCGTCAGCTGACGGACTTTTTCTTGAAAAAAAGCCCTTTTTCCTGTACTCTGGGGCTATGTCACATAAATCATTCTATATTACAACTACCTTGCCATACGTGAACGCACCAGTGCATATGGGACATGCCTTGGAGTTTGTG